>CAZAJN010000044.1:0-34671 GCA_964485555.1 uncultured Bdellovibrionales bacterium | reverse complement strand
GGGAAAAATTTTAAAAAAAAAAAAAAAAAACCACAAAAAAGCCCCACCACCCCCGCGGCCACTTTTTTTAGGCAGGGAATCTAGGAGCTAATACACTTTTATTTATCATTTAAGAGTTAAATTCAGTTTAACCGGGCATCTTACTGACGTATAGTTGGATTAACTTTCTTTCCCCCATGCGGAATGCGGAAAAAGGTAAATGCGAAATTGCTGAATAATTTTATTTTTCTAAAAATAATTTATAATTTCAACAGCATCCTCTGAATTCCGACGCAAAAATAATAAGTTGATAGGATTATCAGCGCAATAAAAAAACTTTGCATGGCGATGAAGGCTGAATTGAAAATGAAAAAACTCATGAAGAGGAAAATACATATTGGAATTGTGGGGTAATCTTTTTGCATATGATCTAAGAGTCTATACGTATGCACTACCTTCAAATCCGTAGCGCATACGTAGCGGCCATCATCATTTTGGCTGAACTTGCTCTCGTTGTGTCTAATATTACCGAGCATTTTTTTGATTATTTCATTTGTGCACAAAAATCTATTGGAATCCTAAGTTGCGCATGATCCCATATGCTCCTAACTTTAAATGTGTTATTTTGTAATCATGAAACATGTTGCGAAAAAGGATAAATACTCCAGAGCTCGAGGTGGAAACAGTGTTTTCTATTCTTTGCTGTGCGCTAATTGCGGCGAATTTCTTTTGGTTTATCAGAAAGATGGAATTGGGAGCATGGTCCGGCTGTATGCTGACAGGATATCTGGCGCTTTTGATATGAAGAAGATTCAGCAGTCAAAGCAAAAATCTGATCTGCCAGTTTTGAAATGTGGCAAATGCGGGTTGGTTGTTGGTGTTCCCATAGTGTATGAGCCTGAGAACAGATTGGCCTTCAGACTCGTGCGCGGGACGTTTAAGCGAAATAGATATGAAACATAGAGTGCGGGCTGTTATAGAAAAAGATGGAAAACTCTTGCTTATAAAGAGGGTTAAAAGTGCTGGGACGCACTGGGTTTTTCCAGGAGGCGGTGTTGAAGATGGAGAAAGTCATGAGCAGGCGCTTATTCGAGAATGCAAGGAAGAGCTCGGAGTCGATGTTTCGGTTGGAAAGCTCGTTTTTGAGAATATTTTTGAGATGGAAAAAATCGGTCAGCAGAAGGAGTTCTTTTATGCCTGCAAGATTGTTGGTGGCAAGTTAGGCAGCGGCGAGGGTCCTGAATTTCAATCAGATTCAACTTATGAAGGAACGCACGAATTGGAGTGGATCGAAATTTCCAGGCTTAGTGAATTTAATATTAAGCCAGATGATATCAAAAAATTATTCAAATAGAAAAGTAAACTTTCTCCGGAACTGTATTTTGTGATATAATCCATATATCAATTTAATAAAACTTTTTCTTATGGATCCAGTAGTGAGAATTTGAAAGAATGAAGTTTCCAGTCGGAAAAGAAATATATTCGCAATTAAAATAAAAAACATAATTTAGAAGTCTCTATTGGTCAAAGACCATTCGAATTTCTACTAACTGGATGGATAAAAAATCAAAAGTATTGTTATGGGTTTTTGCTTTGCTGATCGTTGGTAGTGTGGGCGTCACTTTTTGGCGGATCATGATAATGAAAGACTATATCATTGAAGCCGAGGTTGATTGCGACCCTACCGTGGAAACATGTTTCATCTATGAATGTGATCCTGAAGCTGAAGAATGCACTGGCGATCCAGAGGAGGATATCTGGTACTATAAGATCATGAAAAGAAATGCTGCCAACATCCCACTTTGCGATCCGGCAGACGAAAATTGTCAGGCATTGGTATGTTGGGAGGATGAAAAAGACTGCGAAGAAATTTTGTGCACGGAGGAAACGATCGAAGAAGGACAGGTCTGCAACGACCCGGAGCAATACCTGCTTGATAATCCAGTTGAAGAGGATGAAATTGAATGTGACCCATTGGATGAGGAATGCGTTGAGGTTGAAATTGAAGACGTCATTTGTGAGGAAGGCGAGGAGGAATGTGAAGCCGAATTGGAAGATATGGCATTGATTGAGGAAGGTGAGAATGAGGTGGTTCAGGAGAGTCTTGCAGACACTAAGAATGTCTCGGTGGAAGTTGAATAATGCTTTATTATAGCTAAAAATAGCATTTAGGTTTGACAAATGCTTTGTTTAGGTGTATAATAGTAAATTGTTAATGGGTGGCTATTCTATTGATAAGTGCTTTTAATATATATCAAATTTATGAATTTTTCCTGGGTGAAGAAGTTTAATTTAAAGATATTGGCTATCGGTCATATTGTTTTTCGTTCTTCTGACTATGCTTTTGACTACCTTTTGTATCCATATGTGATTTATCAACTCGGTCCTATTTATGGCGGAATTGTGATGGCAATTTTATCGGCCGTTATTTGTCTTGGCATAGTGTGGGTGTATGACAAGTTGGAAAAGGATTGGCTTGGGATTGAGACAGTGAAGGAACTGGTAGAAAATTTCTTCAAGCAGGAGGAGGATATTGCCAAGGCTGCTTGGCGAAGGCATGGCAAAAAATTTCTGTATTGGGCATTTCATAAAAACAAAGTCGGACAATTTATATTTCTTTCTATAAATTTTGATCCATTGATAACAACTGTTTATTTAAGGCCTGGTTATCATATGTATAATGGTTTCACGAAGCGGGATTGGAAAATATTTTGGGGGAGTACTATTGTTTCAAATGCTTGGTGGACTGGAATCGCTTTTGTTGCTGTTTCTTCATTGAAAGAGGTAATAATGAGATTTTTCTAAATTTTGTTATAAAAAGCTTGCGATGTTGGCAAGCTTTTTTTCTTCCCTAAAAAACAATTCGGGGGTATAATATTAATACTGTTGAATAAATTTTCCTTAAATCTGTAAATGATGCTTTTATGATTGATACATTATTAAAACCAATAAAGTTCCTGTCCAAATTTAACCCTTTGAAATCAAAAGTAGAAATAAAATGTGAGGATGACAAGTGTGTTTTAGTTGTGGATGAAGAATTGACCAAGGATAACTCTCGATTAGATGAGAAATCGATAGAAGATACAGTTTTGTTGGTTGAGGATATGTATACACCTCTATCTGTAGCCAAGGAGGAAATTTGGAGAAGATGGGATGAACAGGATTTAAAAGTGAAAGTGGAACTATTTTTAAAATATGATATCCCTGAGATTTTTTGTGATAAGCCCAAAGCTGTTATTTTTAGAAATATTGCAACTCCTAATCTTGAATTACAGATAGCACAAGAGTATGCATTTTTATTGGGGTTGGATTTGGTTGTTATCGAATACACGATAGATAAATTTTGCACGCGCAATAGAGATAAGCTTCACCTAGTAAAGATGATGTTTTTTAATGATAAATGCAAGTCCCAGGTAGTTGCAAAGGAAAATATAATATCAATAAAAGAGCAAGATAATAAATGTTTCAGGGATATTGATACAATGTGGGGGGAAAATCTTGTTTCTTTTCATCATAGAATATTTAAGAAGTTTGGATATGAAAATGTTGAGTTTTTTGATGCATCCATATTCAAAGAAAGAGGACTTGGTCCGTATGAAATTTACCTTGAAATTCTTGGTCTTTGTGTGAAAAATGCAGTATTGCTAGAAAATTTCTTAATAAAAGCAGATAAAGGAGAGGCTAAATTTACCGAACAAATTATAATCCCAGCATTCGCTGAGGTTATGAATAAAACAGGATATAATCCATTAATAATACCATTGCTTGGTTGTGATGGTGAAGGCAATATTTGTTGGCAATATTATGCTGATAAAATTAGAGATGACATATGTAAATAGTGAAGTATTTTTTATTGACAATTTTGAATATAAAAATCCAACATATTAAAAATAAAAAGCATAAAAACAAAAAAATATGGACTATAATTTAATTACAAATAATGCGACTTGTCATCAGATGATTGCTGACACTGTGCCTATATCACTTGTTTATTATTCGCATATACCAACTGCAATAATTGCATTGCTGGTTGGTTTTTTTGTTTTTCTTAAAAACAAAAAAGATCTTCTTGCTAGGTTGCTTCTAGCACTTTCAATAACATTTTCATTGTGGTTGGTTGGAAATTTCATTGTGTGGATTATGAATTACAACACTCTCCTAACAATGGTGGCCTGGTCCCCATTAGGCTTGATAAATGCGATATTTTTTATATTAAGTCTATATTTTGTGTATGTTTTCATTGATAAGAAAGACATTTCATTTAAGGTTAAGATTTTACTGGCAATATTATCACTGCCTATTATAATTATGGCGCCAACAAAGATGAACCTGTCTGGTTTTTCAATGAGTTGGTGTGAGGCAATGGAGCAAGATTTCTTTTTAAATTATGTTTTCTATTTTGAAATATTTATTTCAGTTTGGATAGCGATATTATCTATACAGAGATATCTTAAGGCAAAAAAAGAAGTACGAACTCAGATATTGCTACTTTCTGTTGGTATCATTTTGTTTCTAGTGTCATTTTTCGGTGCAAGTCAAATTGCTATATATACAGAGAATTTTGATTACGAGTTGTATGGTTTATTTGGTATGACTATCTTTATGGGATTTTTAGCATATTTAATTGTTCAATATCACGTGTTTAATGTTAAACTCATTGCTGCACAGGCATTGGTTGTTTCCATGATTCTGCTTGTTGGCTCTCAGTTTTTCTTTGCTACAAATTCGACAGCGATTGTTTTGACTGGTGTAACATTGGCACTGTCGCTTGGTTTTGGATATATGTTGATCAGGTCGGTCAAGCAAGAAGTAGAAAGGAAAGAACAACTCCAGGTAATGGCAGATAAACTTGCTGGCGCCAACGACCAGCTTAGGAAATTGGACAACGCAAAGACGGAATTTATTTCAATCGCATCCCATCAACTCAGGACGCCGATCACGGCTATCAAGGGTTTTGCTTCATTGCTTCTGGAGGGTTCCTATGGAGAACTTGGTGATAGCGTCAAGGGTGCGTTGGAAAAAATATATGGTTCAAGTGAGCGGTTGGTTTCATTGATCGAAGATCTTTTGAATGTTTCCCGCATTGAATCCGGCAGGATGCAGTTTGCATTCGAAAAGGCTAATGTGGAGAAATTGATCAAGGAATTGTATGACAACTTCATTTTGATCGCTAAGACCAAGGAATTCTTTTTGGAATTGAAAATGCCCAAGACTCCGCTTCCCGAAATCATGATGGATTATACCAAGATCAGGGAGCTTACTTCTAATTTCATAGATAACGCTTTGAAATATACTGAAAAGGGCGGAGTGACGATTTCAGCCGAACTTAGGGATAGCGGGGTCATCATCGATGAGAATGGTTTCGTGATTCCAAACAAGAAATCAGAATTTGGTCAAATGATCCGCATCACGGTTTCTGACACCGGAATCGGAATTCCAAAAGAAGAAATCCCATATCTTTTCAAGAAATTCTCACGCGGAAAGGATGTTTCGCGTCTTAACGTCGGTGGCACCGGCCTTGGACTCTATGTTGGCAAGGCCATCGCTGAAGCCCACCACGGCCAAGTCTGGGTCGAATCAGAAGGTGACAAAAAAGGCTCAAGCTTCATTATTGAGATTCCAGTAGAGCACATAGCATAAAGAATGTAATATATAGCATATAGCAAGATACGAAAGCAGTGTGAAAAATACGCGGGATGTTCAAGATGTGGTATGTTGATTAAGCGAATTTGTAAAAAAAACATTAATCGGATATACTCAAGGTAATGAAATTCACTCGAACGAAAAAACTTCTATTTGCAAACAATAAAGGAGGAGTTGGAAAAACAACGCTGGCTTTTAATTGTGCGATGTCTTTTGCAAAACAGGGTCATAAGACAGTTCTTGTGGACCTCGATCCGCAGTGCAATCTTTCGCGCCTAGCAATGGGGGATAATAGCTTCGAAAAGACACTTTTTTCTTCTGCTGAAAAAGATATTTACGATGTGCTTAAGGGTGTCATAGAAGGAGGTAGTGATATAGATTTGAGTGTCCCGTTCATTTCTGTGCCTAATAGTGAAAATAATCTTTTTTTGATGAAGGGTAGTGTGGATCTTTCGCTGTATGAGAATCTATTGGTTACAGCCTATGGACAAGCAGCTTCCGGCCAACAGTTGGGATATTTTCAGACAAGTGCGATAGACCGTTTTATGCGAGAAAGAGGATTGAATGATGAGGTTGATATTTTTGTAATCGACACCTCACCTAGTCTTTCACTGCTCAATCAAATTATTTTCCTTGGCGGGGATTACTTTGTTGTTCCTATGATGCCCGATGCGTTTAGTGTTCAGGGTATTGAAAATCTTGGCAGTATGTTTGAGAAATGGAAGCAAAACTGGAAAGTCACAGCTAAGGCGCTTTCTGGAAATACGGAAAGTAAATTTGTGCTTTCTGGCGATGGTCTTTTTATTG
The DNA here is from genome assembly GCA_964485555.1 of uncultured Bdellovibrionales bacterium. GTDB lineage: Bacteria > Patescibacteriota > Minisyncoccia > Moranbacterales > GWC2-37-73 > GWC2-37-8. The sequence goes on along the minus strand of CAZAJN010000044.1, from coordinate 28,242 downwards.
GTTACATTGTAAATTCTTACAATGTTTATGGAAAGCAACCTATTAGGGATCATCGACGCTGGATCGAAGAAATTCCAAAAAAAGTAAAAGAGAATCTTTCCGAAAAACATGGTAGAAATGGTTTAGTTGAAAGGAGTTGGAAAAGTTCGCTTGCTGAAATACAGGATTATGGCAGAATTCCGGCCAAATGTCAGGAACTTGGAAGTGCAATTTTTGATCTTGATCCTAATTGCGTGGAAGAAATTCATCAAGGAACAAGAGAAAATATTGAAAAATCCAAAGAAGAATTTAAGATATTATCTGATAAAATTCTGAAGATATTATCAGAATACTAAAGAAGAAATCCCATACCTCTTCAAAAAATTCTCACGCGGAAAGGATGTTTCGCGTCTTAACGTCGGTGGCACCGGCCTCGGACTCTATGTTGGCAAGGCCATCGCTGAAGCTCACCACGGCCAAGTTTGGGTTGAATCGGAAGGCGACAAAAAAGGCTCAAGCTTCATCATTGAGATTCCGGTGGAGCATGTGGGATGATATGAATAAAATTGTATATACTGGAGAATAAAAAAATTCCGCAAATATTTAATTGGAATATTTGCGATTTGAATAGTGGCGTTTCTCTGCGAATCCAAGGGGGAACTTTTTTGTTTTTTTACAATCAGAGGCAGGAATGCCAACATGGAGGGGTTATGACGGTTGCACATAGGTTTCTGGAATTTTGCAGTGATCACCTTGCAAAGGTTAATGCCGCAGGATTAACTACGGCGATTCGCAAGGTTTCAGGGAGTTCGCTTTCACGAAAAATTAATTTGAACGGCCAGCTGGTCACAAATTTCTGTAGTCTGAACTATATGGGCTACGGCGATGATGAGAGAGTTATCAGTGCGATGCTGGAAAATGTGCAAAAATATGGAACGGGTCTTGCCAGTTCCAGGACAGTGTTGGACAGTGAGCAGCACTGTCTTTTTGAGGATGAGCTGGCTTTGTTCAAGCGTTCTTCTGGCTGCAAGCTCATAAATACCGGCTACAATGCGTCTTACGGGATCATGGAGATCCTTTGCAAATCTCCCAATTCCTTCGGCGTTCGCAGCGGTCTGCCAAGAGCACATGTTTTTTATGATGCTTTGGTTCACGCATCAATCCGTGAATCTCTTGGCAACAACCAAATCAACTCGACCGCTTACAAACATCTTAACTACGACAATCTTGAAGATCGAATCTCAAAGAACAAGGAAGATGAGATAACTAAATTTATTGTCACTGATTCAATTTTTTCGATGCACGGAGGAATTGCGGATGTGAAAAAACTGCTCGAGATCGCCAAGAAATATGATGCACTTTTGATTCTCGATAATGCCCATTCTGACGGAATCTATGGGCGTGAAGGCAGGGGCATCGCGGAAATGCAGGGGATTACGTCTGAAGAAGACCTGAAATATATTTTTAATGCAGGGACTCTGAGCAAAACATTCTCTCAGATGGGTGGGTTCATCACCCTGCCGAAGGACTTTTCCGATGTCGTTCCCTTGTCTCATTACGGGTATATATTCTCAGTTGCTTTGCCCACTTTCCAAGTCGCGACGCTTAGGACTGTGCTCGCAATGATCATAGGCGAGGACGGGGACAGGAGAAGGCGCAAGCTCCATGACACTTCCGAATTTCTCAGACATACATTAAAGGAAAAAGGTTTCGACATAGGAAACAGCGTTTCTCATATTGCACCCGTAATGGTCGGAGACGAAGGTGTTTGCAAGCGCGCCGAGCACTCCTTGGTTGAAAAAGGGATTTTCGTGAAAGCTATCCATTGGCCAGCGGTAAAAAAGGGAGGCGCGCTGCTGAGACTGGCCCTGACTGCAAATCATGACTTCGAAGATGTTGAACATCTTACCGAATCGCTGGTGCGGGTGCGTGATAAATTAAGATTCTGATTTTACTGCATCATTGATTTTAACAAAGGTGCTGATATGTTATAATGTTAAAAGCATTAAACATATCAGCACCTTATTTTTTTTATGATCTATATTATTTTGTTGGCAGTTGCTCTTAATTTTTATATAGGCATTCTTACAATTCGCAATGATAAAAAAACTAGAGATTTGATACTATTTTCCATTCTCTGTTTTATGACAAGCTTGTGGGCGCTCGCAAATTTCCTGCTTTATTTTTATGGAAAGATAGTTTTTTTAAACCTAGCGTATGGTTTTGGAGCTATCGTAACTGGAACACTATTGCTTTGGACGTATGAGTATGATCACGTAGGTAAAAAATTATGGAAAAGTGTTGCCATTTTGGTAGCGGGGTTTTCTGTTGTTTCCGTTTCTATTTTTACTGATTTGGTTATTGGAAATGTTCAAGCGATTAGTTCAAGCGGCATTGTGGGAGAAAAAGGCTTACTGCTTGATGTTTATGGCGTATATCTTTTAGCAACAGTTCTGCTTTCCCTGTCCCGTATTATTTTTAGCTATCGTCGTCGAAGTGGTGAAGAAAGGAAGCAAACCTTACTTGTCTTGATAGGTGTTGGGGGTTTTACTGGCTTTTCGCTTTTAGTTAGTGCGATTTTGCCTATGTTTGGAATTTTAAAATTTACAAATTTGGACAGCCCAACTTCTCTTATTTTTGCCATATTCACTTCAATTGCAATCACGAAGCATCATTTCTTGGGGATTAAAATTTTTGTTACGCATATTCTGGTGGCTGTGTTGATTGTAGCATCTCTCGTTGAAGTTTTTTACTCAAATTCCATGCAGGAATTATTTTTTAGAATTATTTTTTTTATAGTAGTTTTTATTGCTGGCATACTGCTTTCCGAGAGTGTTTTGCGAGAAGCCTCTAGAAAAGCAGAATTAGAAAGTACAAATATTAAACTTTTGCATGCAAATAGTGAGCTCGAAAAACTCGATGAAGCTAAAACGGAATTTATTTCTATTGCTTCGCACCAACTGCGAACACCACTGACAACATCCAAGGGTTTCTTGTCGTTGGTTTTTGAAGGAAATTACGGGAAGATTCCTAAAAAACTAGTTGACCCATTGGCGAGAGTGCAAAAATCAAATATGCGCTTGCTTCATTTGATTGAGGACCTTTTGAATATTTCTAGGATTGAATCTGGTAGGATGGTTTTTGAATTTCAGAAAGAAAAGGTGGAAGATTTGCTTGAGGAGTTGGTTGAATCATTTGAATTACTCGTTAAGGAAAAAGGACTCAATTTTTCACTTAAACTTCCGAGGAGGAAGCTCCCTTTGATTTTAATTGATCGTGGCAAAATACGTGAGGCAATTTCGAATCTTATAGATAATTCTATTAAGTATACGGAAAAAGGGGGTGTGTCAGTCAGCGCGGAGTTGATTGGTGATGTGATTCGAATAGTTGTCTCTGACACTGGAATTGGAATTGCAAAAGAAGATCTGGAAAATATTTTTGGTAAATTTTCACGTGGAAGCAATCAAAAGAGGTTAACATCAACTGGTACGGGTCTTGGTCTATATTTCGGAAAAAAGGTTGTCGAAGCTAACCGCGGCAAGATGTGGGTTGAATCCGAAGGCGACAAAAAAGGCTCAAGCTTCATCATTGAAATTCCAGTGGAGCATGTGAATTAGTCCATAAAGTCCATCAAGTTTATCAAGTTGAAATGCGAAATGCGGGTCTGGATTCCCGCCTTTACAACAAGGGCGCTTTCTTTGGTCGCGCGGGAATGACAATTGCGTGAAGTGTAGCTAAAAAACAATGCCAAGAAGCATTGTTTTATGGCGTAAAAGTTATCCACTAGGCAGATTTATGTTATAGTGATACAATAACACTATAATAATTTACATAGAATATATGTTAAACAAAAACAAACTCGCGATCTTTGAAGGAAAAAAAATCAGAAGACATTGGGATGAAGAAAAGGAAAAATGGTTTTTTTCTGTGGTGGATGTTGTGCAGAGTTTAACCAACAGCAGCATCCCAAAGCGTTATTGGTCGGACTTGAAAAATAAGTTAAAAAAAGAAGGAAGTCAGGTGTACGAAAATATCGTACACCTGAAAATGATGGCTCTTGACGGTAAATATTATCTCGCTGATGTGGCGGACACAGAAACTATGTTTCGCATTATTCAGTCAATCCCTTCGCCAAATGCTGAACCATTCAAATTGTGGCTGGCCAGGGTTGGTTATGAAAGAGTGGAGGAAACCGAAGATCCGGAAAAAGCTATCCAAAGGGCAATGGCCACGTATCTACAAAAAGGATATTCGAAGAGTTGGGTTGATTTGAGATTGAAAAGCATTGAAATTAGAAAGGATTTGACCAATGAATGGAATGAGCGAGGAGTGGACACGAAAGACAAGTTTGCGATTTTGACTGATGATATTACTTTTGCCTGGGCTGGATTAAAAATAAAAGACTACAAAAAGCACAAGGATTTGAAAAAAGAAAATTTGCGGGATAATATGACAAATTTGGAATTAGTGTTGAATATGTTGGCGGAAACGGCAACTACTGAAATATCCAAAACTAAAAAGCCAAAAACATTTCCCGAAAATAGGAAAGTTGCAACTGAGGGCGGATCGATTGCTGGGAGAGCCAGGAAAGACATTGAAAGAAAATCTGGCAAGCCAGTAATTTCCAAAAATAATTTCAAACAGTTGGGTGATAAAAATGAATGAAATGAGTCAGTAATGGTGAGTCCAACTGGTCCAGGACCTGCCTACCGGCATGGAGTATTGATACCCTTTTATTGCAATTAAAAAGTAGGCCTATGAGGTTTGCAAGATTCATTGGTATATAATTTTTGGTGAATTAAAATTATGTAGCAGTATTTTTTCTAAGGATGCATCAAAACTTTCGCTTTTTAGAAGTGTTGCATAAATTAGAAACCGTGCTATAATTGATATATTAGAAATCTTAGCAAGCAAATGTGGCTTGAAAAGGCCAATCTTCTTAAAAACTGACCAAGGTAAGGATAGTAAATTGTGTATATAAAACAATTTACATTGATATTCTGCCGGTCGGTTTTTTAATTTGTTAAGCGCAAAAACAATGGACAAAAAAGAAGAAATTTTGTCAGAGGCCAAAACTCATATCGAAGAGGTTTCTTTGAGTTTGGAAAAGGCTGGAAAGGACACGGTTGAGTCTTTGAGAAGAAGCAAGGAAATCCACAAAACACTTTCCGAGGCGGACAAGATTGTGGAAGACAGATTGATCAGATACAACAAAAAAAGAATCGGAGAAATTGAGCATTTGAAAGGCTCGCCATATTTTGTCAGGTGCGATGTTGTTTGGGAAAGAGAAAATGAGGTCAAAGAAATATATTTTGGAAAATTCGGATTCAGTGAGGAGGAAATTTATTCGTGGATCACTCCCGCATCCTCGATGCGCTACGAACAGCCCGGTGAGGTGAAATATGTTCGTCCGGATGGACGAATGCAAAAAGCCAGCCTGGTGAGAAAAGATCAATACATGATCGTTGACGGGGAAATAAAATTTCTTGCATCCGAATCGATCGATTCTCCTCGGCAGCTTGTCTATCAGGAATATTTTTCGAATCGAAAAACTGGCTTTGTTTTGCCTGAAATCGTGGCGCAGATGGAGAAAGCGCAAGATCAAGTCATTCGCGCCCATCACGTCGGACCGTTTCTCATTGCTGGCCCGGCTGGGTCCGGCAAGACGACGCTTGCTCTTCATCGCGTCGCATATCTGGTTCAGTCTCCTGATTTGGCGCAAACATACATCAGCGATTCCATAATCGTGTTCGTGCAGGACAATGGAACGAAGGAATATTTCTCTCATCTTCTGCCTGAGCTTGGAATTGACGACGTTTTGATCACAACTTTTTCGCAGTGGGCTCTTGAAACTCTGGGGCTGGAGGCTGGACATGTAAGCAGAATTGGGAAAAGTGAGAACGAAAAAGACATGTACGAATTTGCCAAATTGAAAGCTTTGAAAAATGCTAAACTGGAAACATATAAAAAAGCGGGTGCATTTTTGATTTTGGAAAATGCATATGGAAAATATTTCAATGAAAAGCAGAAGGAATTGTTTGAACAACAGAAAAAGCAGAAAATCTTAGACAGAGTTGATCTAACTTTCTTGCTAAAAGCATATGCCGTTTCAAATGGCGGTCTTGGGACTGTGAAAAATTATTGGATTGAGCTTAAAAACGGATCCATGCGAAAGAAAAGAGGATTTGTGCCGTTTGAATATTCCTTGGCCTTGATTGATGAATTTCAGAATTATCTGCCTGAGCAGTTGGAATTGATCAAATCCTGTGTGAGCAAGAAGAGTCAGTCTATTCTCTATGTCGGCGACATGGCTCAGCAGGTTTTGCTTGGAACTGTCAGCAATTGGGAAGAGATCGGCGAGAAAATAGATGAAGAGAGAAAAGTCGTGTTGCATAAAGTTTATAGAAATACTAAGAATATTTTGCGCTACATCCAAAGTTTGGGATATGAAATTGAAATTCCTGATGAAATAAAAGAGGGTGAAAAAGTTGAAGAATTTGTTTTTGAAAGTGACGTGCAAGAAGTCAGTCATATTGAGGATTTTATTGCTGAAAAAGATTTTTCCAGTGTGGGCATTCTGGCTAAGGATGAAAAATATCTGGTTGAGTTTGAAAAAGTTTTTGGCGAAAATGAGAAAATTCACGTGATGACCATGAATGAATCACAAGGCGTGGAATTCGACATGGTCTTTCTGGTCGGGATCAACAAAGACACTTTCAATGTTTCATTCGAGGAAAATGTTTCGGAAGACCTGATTGTTGAAAAGAAAAAAATAAACAAGGATCTTTTGTATGTCGCCCTGACTCGTGCAATTTCCGGACTGCAGGTTTTGGGGAAAAAGAAATTAGGAGATGTGATTTGAAAATCGCATATGTGTTTTTTGCTTGCATTTAAGCGAAAAAATGGTATTATACGCATATATGAATCATGATTCATAATTTCTGTAGCTCGGATTAAGTTTTGAGTGCCAAGGAAATTTCATGCTTTATAAACTTTATGAGCTTTATAACTTTACGAACTAATGCTATGAAACAATCACAACTTTTTACTAGAACGCAGAAAAATGCACCAGCAGACGAAGTTGCAAGGAATGCACAACTTCTGATTCGGGCTGGATTTATTCACAAAGAAATGGCCGGGGTGTATGCCTACATGCCAATGGGTCTTCGTGTTCTTGAAAATATCAAGAAGATTGTGCGCGAAGAAATGAATGCTATTGGTGGACAGGAGGTTGCGATGACAACCTTGCAACCAAAGGAAATTTGGGAAAAAACGGATCGTTGGAATGATGCAAAGGTTGATAATTGGTTCAAGACGAAATTGGTGAACGGAACAGAATTGGGGGTTGGACTTACTCATGAAGAACCTATCGTTGATGCTATCAGCAATTATCTTGGATCATATAAGGACATGCCATTTTCTGTCTATCAGATTCAAAATAAATTTAGAAATGAAAAAAGGGCAAAAAGCGGGTTGCTTCGCGGGCGAGAATTTTTGATGAAAGACATGTACACTTTTTCGCGCGATCAACAGCAACACGAGCAAGAATATGAGAAAATCGTGGCTGCGTATCATAGAGTCTATGATCGTTTGGGATTGGGACAAATTACCTACAGAACTTTCGCTGATGGTGGTATTTTTACACCACGCTTCAGTGACGAATTCCAGACGCTGAGTGAGGTTGGAGAGGACACTATCTATGTTGATGAGAAAAAAAGAGTTGCAATCAATGAGGAAATATTATCTGATGAGAATTTGGAAAAACTTGGACTCAAGAAAGAAGATCTTGTGCAAAAAAAAGGAGTTGAAGTTGGAAACACATTTCATCTTGAAAGCAAATATACTGACGCATTGGATCTGTATTATATTGATGAAAACGGTGAAAAGAAATCGATCATCATGGGATGCTATGGGATTGGTGTCAGTCGCTTGATGGGTGTGGTAGCGGAACTTTTTGCAGATGAAAAAGGTTTGATTTGGCCAGAAAACATCGCGCCGTTTTCCGTTCATTTGATAAGTTTGGGTGAAAATGAGGAAGCGGAAAAGATTTACGGCGAACTGAAACAAAAGGGAATCGAAGTTTTGTTTGATGATCGCGAAGCAAGGGCTGGCGAAAAATTCGCAGATTCTGATCTTATTGGAATTCCATATCGTGTGGTGATCAGTGCAAAATCTTTGGCGGCCGGTGGGATTGAAATTAAAAAAAGAAATGAAAGTGAAAGCAAAGTTATTTCAGCTGAAGAATTGATCCAGATATTTGTTAAATAGTTATTGTCTTTCTTGCTTATTTTTGTTAATGTTTTATTTGAGTTTTTATATTATTTTTATCTTGAATCCTATAATGTCATCCTGAACTTGTTTTAGGATATAACGCAATGAAACAATATTGTGTTTATATAACAACGACTAAAAATATTAAGCTTCTTTATGTATGAGTTACTGGAAACTTACCAAAAAGAATATATGAACATAGAAATAAATTATGTGACGGATTTACTAAGAAATATAATGTAGATAAATTAGTTTATTTTGAGCAAACAGAAAATGTGCAAAGCGCGCTGAGAAGAGAAAAGCAATTAAAGAATTGGCATAAGGAGTGGAAAGCTAATTTGATTAGCAGTTTCAATCCAAATTGGAATGACTTGGCTGATACGCTATTAGATGCTGAAACAAGTTCAGCATGACAATCTTTTTTAATTTGCGGAAATAAGTATGAATAAAAAACCAATTATTGAAGTTAAAAATCTTTGCAAGACTTACGAGTTTACAGAGAAACAACCGGGACTAAAAAATTCTTTCAAGAATCTTTTTAAGGCTGAGAAAAAAAAGAAAGAAGCTGTGAAAGATGTCAGCTTCAGTATTGAAGAGGGCGAACTCATCGGTTTTCTTGGTCCGAATGGTGCAGGCAAAACAACCACGCTCAAGATGCTTTCGGGAATTCTTACGCCTACAAGTGGGGAAGTTCAAGTCATGGGATTTGAGCCAATCAAACGCCAAAAGGAATACAAAATGCAATTCGCTTTTGTGATGGGTCAGAAAATGCAGCTTTGGTGGGATCTTCCTCCAATGGAAAGTTTTTTGCTGAACAAGAAAATATATGAAGTCAGCGACGACGATTTCAAGAGAAATTTGGATGAAATGGTTGAGCTTTTGGATGTGAAGGAAATCATCAATAAGCAAGTGAGACAATTGTCTCTGGGTGAACGAATGAAATGCGAATTGATAGCAGCATTGCTTCATAATCCAAAAGTTCTGTTCTTGGATGAACCGACAATTGGTTTGGATGTGGTGGCGCAGAAAAAAATTCGGGATTTTATCAAAAAATATAACCAGGAGCGAAAAACCACAATCATTTTGACTTCGCATTACATGGAAGATATCGCGCAACTTTGCAAACGTATCGTGATTATTGATTTGGGAAAAATAATTTACGATGGACCACTGGAAGACATGGTTGCCAAATATGCAGCTAATAAAAAAGTTACCATATATCTTGAGGATGGCGTTTCAAAAAAGGAACTTGAAAAATTTGGAGAACTTTCAGGATTTGATTCAGTCAAGGCTGAATTTGAGGTGCCTCGAGAAAAAGTAAAAGATTTTATTGGTGTGATATTGGCATCGGATATTGCCATAAAGGATATTGATATCAACGAGGAAGATATTGAAAGTGTTATTAGGAACATCTTTACTAAGTAAGTTTTATGGGGAAATATTTTGCAGTCATCTCTAACAGTATTAAAAAGAATCTAGCATACAGGGTGAATAATTTCATTATGATGTTTTCCGTCCTGTTTTCTTTTGGGGTAATGTTTTATTTGTGGAGCTCAATTTACCGACAAGGTAATCAAATAGGGAATTATTCTTTTAGAGAGATTATTACTTATTATGTTTTTGTTACCATATTCGAATTTTTATTCACATCCAATACTGCATGGGGAATTGGTGAGGAGATAAAAAATGGGCAAATAACTAATAGTGTCTTGAAACCTATCGGGTATTTGGAATATAAATTTTCTCAATCAGTAGGGTCACTTTTATATAGAATAATGTTCTTTACACCCGTTATTATTTTGGTGTTATATTTACTTAGTGACTTGCTTATAAATCCTGTAAATAATTTCGTTTATCTGTTTTTTATAATTTTAGCAATACTGAGTTATGTTTTAAATTTTCTTATTTACTACACCGTTGGTATAGCAACTTTTTGGATGGGCGACGGGTATGGTTTTTTCTTTGCCTGCATGGTTATCATCAGCTTTATGCAGGGGCAATGGATGCCATTGGACTTATTGCCAAGGTGGATAATTTCTTTCGGAGACTTTTTACCTTTCAAATATTTATTTTTTGTACCTGTATCGGTTGCTTCTGGCAGAACAAGTCCTAATTACTTAATGTTTATTATTCCTCTGATCTGGATTTCGATAGTATATTTATTTGCTCAATTTTTATACAAAAAAGGTATAAGAAAATATGAAGGTTATGGTGCATAAAAAATTCAAAAAATATGTGCAAATTTTTTTGCAGATGCAAAAGATAAATTGGATGAAGAGGATGGCTTATCCTGGGTCTTTTTTATTGTCTGCGTCAACAATTCTTTTAACAATGGTTCTTAGTGTCTTATTTATCAATGTTAACTTTAATTATATTAATAATTTGGCTGGTTGGAATTATTATCAGATATTGGGAGTTATTGGGTCCTATATGATTATCGAAGGAATTATGTGGACGTTTCTTGGTCAATTGAATGCTATTAACGGTCAGATTATTGATGGCACACTGGACGGTATCATTTTGAAGCCTGTAGATGATCAGTTTATGGTCTCATTTTGGCGTGGTGATCCTGAGGATTCTGTGCGTTTGGTTACGGGAATTTTTCTGATTTTCGTGTCTTTAAAAAATACTATCGGCTTTGAAATTATTAATATATCCATATTTTTACTGTTGCTTTTGTGTGGTGGTGTAATTTTGTACTCATTTAATTTAGCCATTAGGGCAGTAAGTTTCTGGTTTACTGATGCGAGCGGACTATGGCTTTTAATGGAGAGAGTAACAAGTAATTCGCAGTTTCCAATAGATATTTATTATAATAAAATTATAAGAGGACTTTTTACCTTTATCATCCCTCTTGCTTTTGTGGCAACTGTTCCAGCTAGGATTTTGACTAATGAAATTATTGACTGGAAATTGGTCGGGCTTTCTTTTGTGATGTGCTTGATATTTTTTATTGGCTCACGATGGTTTTGGAAATTTTCACTCAATCATTATTCAAGCGCAAGCAGTTAAAGTTTTGTTACGTAACATGCTACGTAACACTTGCCTTTCAGTTCTTAATTTGTTATTTTCATTGCATTGTCATGCTGAATTTCCGCCCGCTGGCGGATCAGCATCTAGATTCTGAAACCCTCCAGAGGCTGGCGCGGCAAGTTCAGGATGACATCTATGGGGTCTAAGTTGTAGTAGTGCTTTAGTGACATTGATTTTTGTATTTTTGTAATAAATTTGTAATTTTGTAGGTCTATGAAAATAACACTTTCAAAATATGCTGGTTTTTGTGAAGGAGTGCAGAGGGCATATGATATTGTCGAAAAAATAGCGCAGGACCCCAAAGTTAAGAAACCTATTTTTGTGCTGGGGTCTTTGGTTCACAATAGCGACGTTGTTTCGAAAATAGAAAAAATGGGCGTCAAGAAAGTTCATGTGGAAGGCCCATTGGAAGATTTTTTTCAAAAAATTAAGGAAGAAGTTGGAACCTTGGTGATCACGGCACATGGAATTGGGCCGAAGATCTATGATCTTGCTAAAAAACACGGCGTTGATTTGGTGGACACGACTTGTCCAAGAGTGGTCAAGGTGCAGAGACTCGCCAAGGTTTTTTTTGATCGTGATACTCAGGTTGTCATCATAGGGGAGAAGAATCATAAGGAGGTGAAGGGGATTTATGAATGGGCTAATAAAAGAGCCATTTTTATTGAAACCGAAGAAGATTTGTGCGGATTTGATGTTGACCCGGACAAAAAACTGGCAGTTTTGTCTCAAACTACTCAAGACCAGGAATTTGTGGAAAAAGCGGCAAGAGAAATAAAGAAAAAGTATCCTAAGGCTGAAATTATAGATTCAATATGCTTGACTACTCATCATAGGCAGACCGAAATCAAACAGCTTGCTAAGGAAAATGATGTTGTTATTGTGATCGGCTCCCCTGAAAGCGCCAATTCTAACAGGCTTTGGGAGATAGCTGAAAGGGTCAATTCCAGATCTCATTTCATTGAAAGAGCTGAAAATCTTAAGAAGCAATGGTTTGAGGGATGTGAAAAAGTGGCCGTGACAGCTGGCGCAAGCACGCCGGGGTGGATTATTGAAGAGGTAATGGATAAAATTCACCTCATGTAGAATGTAACATGTGGCATGAAGCACTGAATATGGGAATCGAAGCAAGGATTGTGCTGTATGTTACATGCTGCATGTTTCATGAGCCTGATTCTTGCTTTTTCCCTTTATATCCGGTATACTTTTGATATTAAGTTGCATATAAAATTACCATAAGCTATGTCCAGAATAATGCTTGTTGAGGATGATCCGATGATTGCGGATATATATGCCAAGAAATTCGAATCTGCCGGATTCGATGTTGTTAATACTGCCACAGGAAAAGAAGTGTTAAGATTGGCTAGTGAAAGCACTTTCGACCTTATTTTGTTGGACATGGTTCTTCCGGAAATGAGCGGCATGGATGTTCTCAAAGAGTTGAGAAGCAGTGATCTTTATGGCAATGATCTCAGGATAATCATTCTTAGTAATTTGAATAAGGCTGATAATGAAAAAGAAGTGTTGGCTAATGGTGCGGATGCCTTTATTGGAAAAACACAATATGCGCCGTCTGAATTGGTTGGAGAAGTGAAAAGGTTGCTTGATGTGTATGAAGAGCAGAAAAAGAACAAGGACCGCATGGCTGGAAAAGGGGAGGAACAAAAAGACAAGAGAAAACGTATTCTATTTATTGAGGATGAAGATATCTTTTTGGACATGTTTGGAAAGAAACTTGAAGACGAGGGATTTGCATTGGAATATGCCAAGAATGGAGTCATTGGAAATAAGATGGCATCTGAAAACAAATATGATCTCATAATTACGGATATAGTGATGCCAGCCATGAGTGGAGACGAGATAATCAGGCGTCTTAAGCTTGATGATAAAACTAAAGATATTCCAGTCATAGTGCTCACTGCTTCACTTACTGGCGATGATATGCAGCCGGTGCGCGATATGGGAATTGCTGATTTTTTTGAAAAGACGCATGTGGTTCCCAGTGATCTCGCCCGGCGTGTTACAGAGCTATTAGAGGATTAATTTTTGTAAAAATTATTTTTTGTGTCATTCCGGACTTGATCCGGAATCTAGAAACTGATTGATGTTATATAGATCCTGAAACAAGTTCAGGATGACAGCTGTTTAAAAGTATGCAACGAACCAAAATTGTAGACACACCAAAATTTATCGGACAGACAGTCAAATTGGCTGGATGGGTTCATATCAGACGTGATCATGGAAAATTGATCTTTGTTGATCTTCGCGACCATAGCGGAATTATTCAGACGGTTATTATTCCTGACCATGTGGAAGCCCATGACAATGCTAAAAGGCTTCGCAGTGAATTTGTGATTGAAATGGAAGGGATTGTCAAAGAGCGTCCACTTAGCGCGCGCAATGAAAAATCTCCGACTGGAAATGTGGAACTCGAAGTTTCTTCAATCAATATTCTGAATGAATCCAAAGCCCTTCCTTTTGAATTGAACAAGGACACTAAGAGTGTGCATGAAGAACTTCGCTTGAAATATCGATATTTAGATCTTCGCAGCGAGCGAATGCATGATAATATGATCATGCGTTCCAAGGTAGTCAAATTCTTCAGGGATTTCTTGGCTGAGCAGGATTTCATGGAAATTGAGACGCCGATTCTTGGAAAATCAACAGCTGAAGGATCCCGCGACTACGTGGTGCCATCCCGAATCTATAAAGGGAAATTCTATGCACTTCCTCAATCTCCTCAACAATACAAGCAGCTTTTGATGGCTGCTGGCATGGAGAGATATTTCCAAATTGCCAGATGTTTCCGAGATGAAGACACTCGCGGAGATCGTCAGCCTGAATTTACCCAACTCGACATGGAGATGAGTTTTGTTGAGCAGGAAGATGTCATGAATGTGGTTGAGGAAATGCTTATCACTCTTGTTCAAACCCTATATCCTAAAAAGAAGATCCAGTCTTTGCCATTTCCGAGAATCACATACGCTGAGGCGATGGAAAAATATGGAACCGACCGACCTGATATCCGCGAAGACAAAAACGACCCTGATTTGTTGGCTTTCTGCTGGGTGGTAGATTTCCCATTTTTTGAAAAAGATGAGGAATCTTCAACTGGTTGGACTTTCACGCACAATCCTTTCTCACGTCCGAAACCTGAATTCATGGAGAGTTTGATGAGCAAAGAGAATATTGCGGATATCTTGACCACTCAATATGACATAGTGCTTAATGGGTTTGAAATCGGAGGAGGAAGCATCAGGAATCATCAACCCGAAGCTCTTAGAAAAGTTTTGGAAATCATGGGAATACCGGAAGAAAAAATTCAAAGAGATTACGGACACATGCTTAAGGCTTTCGAATTCGGCGCTCCGCCTCATGGAGGAATAGCTCCTGGAGTAGATCGTATAGTCATGATTCTCCAAGGAGAACCGAACATTAGGGAAGTCATACCATTTTCCAAAACAGGTGAAGCTGAGGATCCTATGATGAGCGCTCCGAGCGAATTGGATGAAAATCAACTTGTGGAGGCTGGAATCAAGATCATCAAGAAAAAGAAAAAGTTAGTCTAGGCATTCCCATATATTTGTTTGCGCACCAGTATGAAAGATTCGCTTTTATGATCACATGTGGTAGAAGCTGTTCATTTCCTGGTGCGCATATTTTTTATAAAAAAGCATAAAAATCAAAAAACAATGGCAAACAAAAAACATAAAGAACGGCTAAATGACGGAAAATTGAAGCTGATCACATTCATTTCATTTTTGCTGGGCTTCTCTCAGTCGTTGCTTGTTTATATCGAATCATCATATTTCAAATTGTCCTTGGGAAGTGAAAATGTCAGTGTTTTTTATTTCATATCCTATGTCATCGCACTGCTTGGTCTTTTGAATATGCACAAGATTATCAAGCTGGTAGGGAAGTCCACTGCTTTTTTCCTATGTTTTTTTGTGCAGATATGCGCCATGGCGGTTTTGACCATGGTGCCGCCTTCCGTTTTTGGCATAGTGCTTTTGATGGTGAACATCATCACCGCCTATCTGATGTATGTCATTTTGGATATTATCATGGAGTCATATTCGGAAGATAAGAAATCCGGACGAATAAGAGGACTTCATCTGATGTTCATCAGCACCGGATTCATGATGGGACCTATCCTGTCCACTCGCATTTTGGAGAAATATGATTATGCCGGACTGTTCATGCTTTCCATGGTGATCAGTATGATCATTTTCGTTATCGGATTGGTAGGGCTGCGCGGAGGAAATAATAAGTTCAATGGAAACATCACCGTCAGGGATTTGGTGAAAAAGATTTTCATCAACAAAAACCTGATGCGAATATATTGGGTATCATTCGTCCTTGAATTCTTCTATGCGCTGATGACCGTGTACACACCTTTGTATCTTCTTGACCTGGGCATGTCTTGGAGCGAGATCGGGGTGGTTTTCACGATAATGCTGGTGCCGTTCATACTTATCAATTATCCAGTCGGCATAATTGCAGACAAGAAACTTGGTGAAAAAGAGATGATAATCTTTGCCTTATTCGTCATGGCATTTTCCACTATGAGCATTTTTTTCATCTCAAGCAAATCAGTGTTGATCTGGGGGTTTGTGCTTTTCATGACCAGAGTTGGAGCGGCCATGGTTGAGACTTTGCGGGATTCGTATTTCTACAAGAGAATCGATGGCGACGACATGGACATCATCAGTTTTTTCAGGACTTCGAGAAGTGCGGCTTACATTGCAGCGACTGCAGTTTCCGCCATGTTGCTGATCATTTTTTCAGTCAAGATAATGTTTCTATTTTTGGCTTTCATTATTTTGTTGGCGCTATACCCAGCCTTTACCTTGGTTGATAATAAAAGTGAAGCGGAGCTTAAGTCATCCAGAAAATACGCACGCGCATAATTGAACAATATGGCATATCATATAAAACTCGAACAATTCGAAGGCCCATTGGACCTGCTGCTCCAATTGACTGAGCAGGAAAAGTTGGACATCACCAGGGTGAGTCTGGCATGTATTGCCGATCAATATTTGGAATATATTGCTAATACGAAAAACATAACTCTGGCGCACCTGTCAGATTTCTTGAGTGTGGCCTCCAGACTTATCCTGATCAAATCCAAAGCTCTTTTGCCACTGCTGGAATTCACGCAGGAGGAGGAAGAGGAAATAAAAGATCTTGAATATCAATTGGTGGAATATAAGAAATTCAAAGAGGCTGCTCAGCAATTGTCAGTTATATTAAATTCTCCCGAAACTTGTTTTTCCAGGGATGGATTTTTGGGGCTTGATCGGGTTTTTTATCCACCGGAAAATATTGTTGCT
The DNA here is from genome assembly GCA_964485555.1 of uncultured Bdellovibrionales bacterium. GTDB lineage: Bacteria > Patescibacteriota > Minisyncoccia > Moranbacterales > GWC2-37-73 > GWC2-37-8. The sequence continues at coordinate 11,626 of CAZAJN010000044.1, read as the reverse complement.
GAGGACTTGGTCAGAGCTTTTTCGAAAGTTCTCGGTGAAATTCCAGTTCAGGAAAAATTAGAAGAAGAAATGGTCAGGGAAATCTTGACGTTGGAAGACAAGATTTTGCATCTCCAGGAAACATTGAGGGAAAAAGTGCAGACATCCTTTTCTCAACTGGTTGCAAATGCTAAGGACAAGGTTGAGGTCGTGGTTTCTTTTCTGGCTATGTTGGAGTTGGTGAAGCAACGAATTATTCATGTAGAGCAGGGGGAATTGTTCAGTGAAATTCATTTAAAACATAAAGTTGATCATGATTCTGGAATCACGAATCAGGCAGTGTGAACTTAGCAGGCGTATGGATTATTGGTGATCTTATGATTCATAATTCGTAATTCATAATTCAAGTATAAATATGGAAATTGAAAAATTGCAATCAATCATTGAAAGTATTTTGTTTGCTAGCGGTGAACCCGTTAAGTTGGCTAAGCTTATGAAAATCCTATCGATCACACTTGAGGAAACAGAGAAAATGTTGGAAGTGTTGAATGAAAAATACTCTCTCAGTCAAAGTGGTTTGTCGCTTCTAAAGAAAGGGCAGGAAGTCCAATTGGCTTCAAAAGCAGACAATGCCGAATTTGTTGAAAATCTGGTGAAAAGCGAATTGACCGACGCCCTTTCTCCTGCTGCCATGGAAGTCGCATCAATCATCGCATATCGCGGACCGATTTCAAAAGCTGAAATCGAACAGATAAGAGGAGTCAACTGTGCATACACTTTGCGAAACCTCTTGCTGAGGGGTCTTATTGAAAGAAATGACAATCCGCGCGACAATCGGGGATATGTCTATGCTATCACTTTTGACTTCCTAAAAAAACTTGGAGTTAGCGAGGTGAAAAATCTCCCAGAATATGCTACACTGTCAGTGGACAGTAGAATAAATTCTTTGATTGAAATTGACGAGCAGAATGCGAGTGCTGGTGCAATTGCTCAAGAAAAGGAAATTGAGAATTAATTCCTATAGAGAAAATTGAAAACCTGCCTGCCGGTAGGCAGGTTATAAATTCAAAATTATAATAACATGAATATAGGGGCAACAATCTTGATGATCATCGCTTTTCCGCTCAATTCTTTCCTGCTTCTCAATAACAGCGTCACAGGAGGCGAATTCGTTCAGGCTAAAGGTGAAGAAAAGACTTTGCAGGGCGAGGTGAAAGGAGTTGATATTCAAAAAGTTGCAGAGCCTGTCAAATTGAAAGCGCAGGCAGTCGATTTTCCAAAGTACGAGCCAATCAGGAACGAAAATGTTTCTGATTTGGTTTTGCCTAATGCGCATGCTTTTGCAGTTATCGACGCTGACAGCGGGAAGCTTTTAGCAGGAAATGATCCTTCGCAGGAACGGCAGATAGCATCCCTAACCAAGATGATGACTGCTATTTTGGTCATGGAGAAAATAACTGATTTGGACGAGTCAGTCACTATCGGCGAAGAAGAAGTCTATATTGAGGGTACTAAAATAGGGTGTCCAAGAAGTGGTTATTGTATCAGTCCGAGATTGAAAGTTGGTGAAAAAATATCAGCGCGCAATCTCTTGCAGGCTATGCTCATGAACAGTGCTAATGATGCGGCTGTGGGGCTTGCAAAACATATGTCTGGTTCGCAAGAAGTTTTTGCCGATGTTATGAACATGAAGGCGAAGCAGATGGGTCTTTCTAATACTCACTTCTGCACAGCTTCAGGGTTGGAAATTGATGGTCGCGAATCGGAATGCTATTCTTCCGCCTATGATATTGGCAGGATTGCTGCTTATTCAATGCGCTACGATTATATCTGGAAGGTTTTCAGGCAACCTAGCAATACTGAGATTTCCTCCATTGACGGCAAGGTGGTCCACACTATTTTGAATACCGACCTTATTCTCAATGAAGTTCCTAATGTGATTGGAGGAAAAACAGGTTTTACGCCGTTGGCTGGATATTCTCTTTTGATGGGTGCGACGGATCCAACCGGAAAACATAGGATCATCGCCGTTTTATTGGATGATCCACACCGTTGGCAGGATATAAGAACCGCCATCAACTGGACATTCAAGGCATATAGTTGGGAATAATTAATCGCGATTCGAAACAACGAAACACATTCGAATCTACGAAAAAAATAAGTTCGTAGATTTGTATAAAAATTCGTAGTTTCGTATCGGTGTAATCTATGCAATTTGCTCAAATTCAAACAATTCCGGAAGTCGTCAACGTTCTTAAGGTTCTAAGTACCGGCTTGATAGCTTTTGTGCTGGCATTTGCAATCACACCACTTTGGACCCACCTGCTTTATAAATATAAACTGGGAATAAAAATAAAAAGCAGTGATGTCAATGGAGAAAAACTCAAATTCGTGAGTCAATTGCATGCCCACAAATCTGGAACGCCTACCATGGGAGGTGTCATTATGTGGATTTCAGTTATTATTCTGGCTTTTGCTTCACATTTCATATTTCCTTTTATTGGAAAAATTTTTGATATCAATTTTCTGGCCAGATTGGATTTTTTGAGTCGCAAGGAGGTCTGGCTTCCTCTTTTTGCCCTGGCTGCTGCAGGCGTGTTGGGACTTTTTGATGATGTGATGAGTGTGCGAGGATGGGGAAAGAACAAAGGTGGGGGGATGCGCTTTGCTATGCGTTTTGGCTGGCTCATTGTGATTGCCGCTGCTGGAGCACTTTGGTTCTATTACAAACTTGGCTGGGATGTTCTGCATATCCCGGCATTCGGAGATTTTTCAATCGGTCTTTGGTACATTCCACTTTTCATTTTCGTAATTTTGTTTTCAGCTGTTTCTTCAAATGAAACTGACGGACTGGATGGACTCAATGGCGGCGTGCTGCTTTTGGCTTTTTTCTCTTTTGCGATAATTGCATTTTTTCAGAACAAAGTTAATCTTGCTTCTTTTTGCGCAGCCATGTCGGGAGTCATTCTGGCTTTCCTGTGGTTCAACATTCAACCAGCGCGTTTCATGATGGGTGATACTGGTGCGATGTCTTTGGGCACCACTTTGGGCGTTGTGGCAATGCTGACAAATTCCGCCATTGTCCTGGCTCTTATTGTCCTGGTCTACGTTCTTGAATCAAGTAGTGTTATAATTCAACTTACTAGCAAGAAATTTTTCCATCGCAAGGTTTTCTTGGCGGCACCCTTTCATCATCATCTTGAAGCCAAGGGTTGGCCGGAATGCAAGATTGTGATGCGCGCCTGGATTTTCACCATGGTCACGGCTCTCATGGGGGTGGTCATTGCAATTTTTGGGATGGGAAGATAGCATCTTGCTTCACACGAATTTCTAAAAAAGAATTACGTATCCATCAGTTGGTGAAAATTACGTAATTCTTTTTTTATGTCCAAAAAGCAGATTTTGGTGTAAGATGTAGACATGGGAACATAAAAAGGGTCATGCGCAATATATGGTTCCAATTATTTAGAATCAAGTGCATTTTTGTTTTCCTATTTCCTTTTTGAGCACGTTCTTGACCGAGATCCATGGTCAAGGACTCAAGAATTACTGCCCTGAATTGTTGGCCAAAAAGAAAACAGTAAAACAAAAAACGCAGCCGTTTTCCATGGTGCCATATATTGCGTATGATCCCATAAAAAATATATTCATGTGACCACGTGGCCAGTATTGTTTATATGCTTAAGTGAATAAATGTTTAAATGAAAAATATGAACATTAATAAGATACAAGAAGGCGTGTTTTTGAACAAGAAGGTTTTGGTTCGGGCTGATTTTAATGTGGCAATTGTGGACGGAAAAATTCAGGAACGTTATAAACTGGAAGCCTGCAAAAAATCTGTTCATCATCTTTGCGCTCAAGAAGGCGCAAGAGTTGCCCTAATGTCTCATCTTGGACGTCCTGATGGAAAAGTGGATCCTGACTTTTCATTGAATCAAGTGAGGGATGAATTGGAAAAAATATTAGGCAAAAAAATAGTATTTGTTGGAGAATGTGTTGGTGAAGATGTTGCAGTAGCGCTGGGCTTCTTGAAAGAAGGAGAGATTTTGCTTTTGGAAAATGTCAGATTCCATGAGGAGGAAGAAAGAAGTGATCCGGAATTTGCAAAAAAATTGGCTGAAAATTTTGACGCATTCGTTAATGACGCTTTCAGTGTTTGCCACAGGGATCAGGCATCAGTGACAGGTGTCACGAAGTATTTGCCTAGCTATGCAGGTCTTTGGCTGCAGGAAGAAATAAAAAATTTGAACCGCGTTATTCATGAGCCGAAACTTCCCGCAACTGCCATTATCGGTGGAGCTAAGATTGAGACCAAGCTTCCGCTCATTAAAAAATTCGAAGAGACGTATACGTATGTATTGGTTGGAGGCAGGGTTGCCAATGAGGCTATAGATCAAAAAATACAGTTTTCTCCAAAAGTTATCCTCCCAGTGGATTTTGCTGAAGATCGTTTGGATATTGGACCTAGGACCATTCAAAAATTCAAAGAAATTATTTCCAATTCAAAAGTAATTGTCTGGAACGGACCAATGGGTAAATTTGAACAATCACCATACGATCAAGGAACCAGACAAATTCTTGATATCATTGCGGATAGTGATAATTTCACATTGATTGGCGGAGGAGAATCAGTGCAAGTATTGGAAGAGCGCAACCTCATGGGAAGCATCTCATTCGTGTCTACCGGAGGCGGGGCTATGCTTGAATATTTGAGCGGAAACCACATGCCCGGAATAGAATCTTTGCGAGCAATATAATGTTTCTATTCTAATTTTTTTTCGTATGGTATAATATAGACATTGAACAGCAAATATAAAAATATTAGATATGAACAATCCTGAATTCAAAGAGGGTGGAATGGATGTGTGCAACGAACAACCAAAGCCATTGTACATGCTAAGGAAGACTAATCCGCGATCGTTGATGGGGCTGTACTTTTCTCAAGCATTGTTGTATATAGGTTTCATGTTGATCCTTTTGAATAATCTCAACATCCTGGCTCCTGGAAATTATTTCGGAGTGTACAGCTGGGTGACAGCGTCGGTGTTTTCAATCGGACTGATAATCAATTTCATATCCATACCACATCTGTACTTTTCAAGTTTTGTAAATTTCAACAAGGACGATGATTTTTGGGACAAGGAAACATTTTGGATTTTGCCGTTATTTTTTTTCGGAACATTTTTCTTGTATAGCAGTCAAATTTCAGCCGCCTCCTTGCTGCTCATCATTTCCGTGGCAGTGATAGCATTGATTCATTGTAAGTTCGTAATTTCTTCCTGGCAATTCATGAGAAAAAACATCAATGGTTTTGAATCGCATCATCAATATTTCATGACCTTGAAATATCTTACGGTTTATTACATGCTACTACTGTTGGTGTTGGTCATGATCAATCCATTGCAGCAGATATTTGTCTGGATCAGGCTGAATTAAAAATGAAAGAGTGTTTTCGTAAAATAAAAATTTTATAAAATTAAAACAAAAGATATGTTTAAAATTACGCAATTGGAGGCTAGGGAGATATTAGATTCAAGGGGAAATCCAACTGTTGAGGTTGAGGTAGTTTTGAGCGGTGGAATTCGCGCTGTTGCAGCCGTTCCTTCAGGAGCTTCAACTGGGAAATTTGAAGCTCTGGAACTTCGCGATGGCGACGAGAGTCGTTATGGTGGGCAAGGTGTCTTGAAGGCTGTTGAGAATGTGAACACATCTATCAAGGAAATATTGATCGGCAAAGACGCTAGCAAGCAGTTCGAAATCGATGAATTGATGCTACAGCTTGACGGAACTGAAAACAAATCAAGCCTCGGTGCCAATGCTATACTCGGCGTATCGCTGGCTGTTTGCAGAGCTACTGCTATGGCTAAAAAAATTCCTCTCTATCGATACATAAATGAAATTTCCGGACTCAATGTCGAGCCTAAGTTGCCAGTGCCGATGTTCAATGTTTTGAATGGCGGAAAACATAGTGATAGCGGTCTTAGTATTCAGGAGTTTAAGGTTATCCCAACCGGAATCAAAACTTTCTCTGAGCAATTGAGGGCTGGAAGCGAAATTTTTCATAGCTTGAAAAAGATTTTGGAAGCTGGCAATCATAGCAGTGGAGTTGGCGATGAAGGTGGATTTTCACCTAAATTGGAAAGCAACACTCAAGCTCTGGAGCTTATAAACCAAGCGATAACTATGTGTGGATATGAACTCGGAACCCAAGTTAATTTGGGATTGGATGCTGCTGCTAGCAGTTTTTATGACGAGGATGAAAAAAATTATGTCTTCAAGCCGGAAGGAGTATTGTTGGAACGCGAACAACTGATCAACATATATCGCGAATGGATAGATAAATATTATATAGTTTCAGTAGAAGATGGTTTGGCAGAAGATGATTGGGAGGGTTGGGCTCAGATGACGGAAAAGATTGCCAAAAAACCCATACTCCCAGGAATTCCTAAGGAAGTGTTGAATGAGAATTTGTTGGTAGGTGATGATCTTTTGGTTACTAATGTGAAAAGAGTGGAGCGAGCAATCGCGGAAAAGGCTTGCAATGCAGTTCTTATTAAGGTGAACCAGATTGGAAGTCTCTCTGAAACTCTGAATTGCATCAGCTTGGCAAAGAAGAATAAGCTCAAAATTATGATATCTCATCGCAGCGGGGAAACGACTGACGATTTTATCGCGGATCTGGCTGCGGGAACAGCAGCTGAATTCATCAAGTCGGGTTCACTTTCAAGAGGCGAAAGACTTTGCAAATACAATCGTTTGATGAAGATCGAAAAAGAGCTTGCTGTCTAATATAAAAAATCACAAAAACAAAAATTACGATGTCGGAAATATTAACAATTGGAGCTGTGACGCAGGACATTTTTTTTCCTACGAGTGAGGGTGTGGCATATGATACGCCGGAAGATTTGCTGTCTCAAAAAAAACTTGCTTTCGAATTGGGATCAAAATGTCACATCGCGCAAAGACACGAGGCTCTTGGCGGTTGTAGTGCCAATGTCGCGTGCGGACTGGCTAAGTTGGGAGAAGATGTGTCGATGTATGGATGCATCGGAGATGATGCAGTTGGCAAATGGATAAGCAAGGAACTTGGAAAAATAGGAGTCAATCTTTCGCTCGTATGTGTGCAGAATAATTGCCAGAGCGACTTGTCGGCTATTGTTGTTGATGAAAAAAGTTCCGATCGGGTCATTTTTACAAACCAGATTGCGAACCAAAAGCTCATCGTCCAAGAAGAGAAAATCGGTCGTCCGCACTGGATTTTTGTTGGCGATCTGACTGGAGAGTGGCAGAAAAATATTGACACCATAATTTCAACCTCCAATAAAAACAAGATAAAGGTGGCTTTCAATCCTCGTCAAAGCACGATTCATGAAGACGTCAAAAAGATAATCGAAACAATAACTCATTGTGAGATTCTTTTCGTCAACAAGGATGAGGCGGTGGAGATTGTTTCAGGCTGTGGAGACATTGCAGTCAGGGAGCTTTTGGAAAATGAGGAATATTTGGTGAAAATTTTGCATAGACTTGGAGCCAGGATGATAACAATTACTGATGGAATCAGGGGAGCTTGGGCATACGACGGACACAGAATCATTCACGCTGAAGCGTTGCTGACGGACGCAGTTGATTCAACAGGCGCTGGAGATGCCTTCACTAGCGGTTTTTTCACAGCTCATCTTAAGCGAATGGATTTGGAAACATGCCTGAGATGGGGTGTGGCCAACAGCAGTAATTCGCTCAAAGAGTATGGCGGACAGGCAGGACTTTTGGGTGAAAAAGAGATTGAAATATTGGCAAATAAGGTTTCTGTAAAATTATTGAATTAATGTAAATAAAAAAGTCTTTAAATCTAAAATCTTAAAACCAAATGTCCAATAAATGACTCAATCTCAAATGAAAAATTTTGAAATTTGTTATTTAGATTTTATTGGGATTTAGGATTTGGACATTGAGATTTTTGTGAGTATGTCTATTTTTTCAAAATTATTCGTTAAGTCAGGTGCTGAATATTATTTGGCACTGGACATTGGGACTGAAGTTGCAAAAGCTTTGGTTTTTCAGATTGATGGTGACGGAAAATCCGGCATAGTTGTTGGTGTTGGCAAAGAATCACAGAAAAGAGGGAACATGCAGAGTGGAGCAGTTTCTGATATTTCAGGCGTGATTGAAACTTGCAAGGTTTCCATAGGTAAAGCCCTGGACAACGCTGGAATAAAGAAAGTGAAAAAGGCGATTGTTGGAATTGCGGGCGAATTGGTAAAGGGAACAACGACAACGGTTCATTATGAGCGAGGAAATCCTGATTCAAGAATTGATTTTCCAGAACTTAAGAGTATCATTCAGAAAGTTCAGATGAAAGCTTATGAAAGGATTCAACAGCAAATAGAATGGGAAACCGGGCAGGATATCGATGTAAAACTTATAAATGCGGCCATAGTTGATGTGAGAATCGACGGGTATCAGGTGACGAACCCGATTGGATTTCAAGGCAAGGACGTGTCTGTCAGTATTTTCAATGCATACGCCCCGATGATACACCTGGGAGCTCTGCAGGCCATTGCTGATGAACTGAACATAGACCTGGTCAGCATTGCTGCTGAACCATATGCCGTAGCTCGAAGCGTCGATTATGATGACGCCCTGGATTTCAATGCAATATTTATTGATATTGGAGGCGGTACGACTGATATTGCAGTGGTGCGAAATGGCGGACTGGAGGGAACGAAGATGTTTGCATTCGGAGGGAGGGCTTTTACAAAAAAACTAGCTCAAGAATTGAGAATAGAATTGGATGAAGCTGAAGAATTGAAAATAAAATATGCTGAAGGTAAATTGGGAGAAGATGTGAGTTTCAAAATAGAACAGATTTTGCAAAGTGACGCGGCAGTTTGGCTTAGCGGCGTGGAGCTTTCCTTGGCTGAATTTGCAGGGACGGACGTCTTGCCTTCAAAGATTTTGCTTTGTGGTGGAGGCAGTGGATTGCCTGGAATCAAGAAAGCACTTCTTTCATCTGACTGGGTCAAGAATCTCCCTTTTGCAAAAACACCGGTGGTTAGTTATCTGCAACCTCGAGATGTTGTGAGAATTGTAGATCAGACAAGCGAGCTCAAAAATCCTCAAGATGTGACGCCAATGGGTCTGGCGAATCTTGTCCTGGATGTTACTGGCGAGGAAAAGGTCATGTCTGGAATTTTACGTCGTGTTTTGCAAACAATGCAAGATTAATAAATAGCTAATTAGGCATTAGCTTCTCAGCTTCTTAGAAATTCTAAAAAGCTAAAAAGCTAAAAAGCTAAAACCTGATTGTATGCATCAAACATTTTATATTGATGTTGACGAAGAGATTTCATCGGTGATTGACAGATTGAACAAGTCAATGTCTGGTGATAATTATTTCGTTGTGCCTAAACGTGCTCTTTTTTTGCAAAGCATTGTCAATTTGAAGATATTGAAGCGCGAAGCTGATAAAATTTCCAAGCGTGTTATTTTGGTGACGCAAGACGAAGTCGCAATTTCAATGGCCGAAAGGAGTGGAATAGAAACTTGCGAGTCGCTGGACGGTTTGAATTCTGTTGGGGATTTTTATATTGATCAGAATGAAAATGAAGAGGAGTTTGTGCCTGAGATGCATGAGGATCTTGAACCTGCCAAGAGAACAGGCCCTGGTCAAGACAAACAGGTGCGATTGAGAAATGTGGGATCAGGTGATTTTTATCAATCTGAAAAGGACAATGCGCTTCCAATAAGTTCTGGCAGAAATGAAAAACCGAAAGGAAGAATGACAAGTCATGCTTCCGGCAAGAGGGAAAATCCGGAAAAAATAGTGCTCAGAAAAACTTCCAAAGAGAGTCTGCGGTCCCATGGTAGAAAATCTGACATCATTCAATCTTCAGGCGCAGTGAGAGGCTCCAAAGCCGGAGGAGTTTTTAAGAATCAGCTCGATCCACATAAGGCTGAAACGTTGGAGAGAATGTTTTCCTCTGATTCTCATTCCTATGCTGATAAGGTGCAGAAGAGCGAAGCGAGAAGCATTGGGAATGGGAAAATGAAAAAAGTATTTTTGGTCTTCATGCTGCTTTGCAGTTTGGTTTTTCTGGGCGTCGCCGGGTATCTATTTTTTCCAAGTGCTAAGATTGTCATCAAATCTGACGTGACTAAAAAGAAGGTTGATATAGAGATCAAAGCAGGGAATGATGCCACTATTGAAAATACGAATGCGATACCTTTGAGGGTCATCGAAAAGGATGAGCAGATTTCCTTATCGTATCAGGTGACTGGTGCAAAAGAAGTTTCCGGTAAAAAAGCTCATGGAAAAGTTGTCATTTACAATGAATACAGCTCAGAGCCGCAAACCCTGGTTGCAACTACCCGTCTGGAGTCTTCTGATGGCAAAATATTTCGATTGGTTAAGAACGTTGTGGTTCCAGGTTCATCGAATGTGGCTGGTCAGTTGACGCCAGGAGCTATTCAAGCTGAAGTTGTAGCTGATAGGGCAGGAAGTGATTATAATATAGATGCCACCAAATTTACGATTCCAGGTTTCGCAGGTGGTCCTAAATTCGATAAATTTTATGCTACTTCTGATTCTGCAACTACCGGAGGTTCAGGGGATGGGGCTGAAGCTGACAGTAGTGCTGTTTCCCAATCTGATTTTGACAGCGCCAAGCAGAAGACGGAGGCCGCCTTCAAAGAAAAAATAAGTGAAGCCGTCAGGGACGGTCTTGCTCCTGGTGAGATTGTTCTTTCTCAGGCGGAAAAGATTGTGATTGCGAAATCTTCAGCTTCAACAAAAATAGGAACAGTGACTGACTCATTCGATTGGGTGGTTTCCGGTTCAGTGGTTGCTCTGGTTTTTTCTGAAAAAGACGTCAGAGGAATGATAAGTGCCTCATCCAAGAGTGGAGTTGATGACAGCCAAGTTAAGACCGAAATTGTCAAAGTTGATTATGGTAGTGTGGAGCCAGATTTCGAACTGTCTTCTCTAAATCTGAGGGTATATGCTGAATTGGAGTCCACACCGATTATTGATAGTGAAAAAATTAAAAAAGATTTATTGGGTAAAAATGATGACAAATTGGCTGATATTTTGAGGAAATATCCTTCCATAAAGAGTGCCGATGTTGAATTTAGTCCGAGTTTCATCTCTAAAATACCTAATTATCCTTCAAGAGTTAACATTGAAATTCAAAATGAGGCTAATTAGAGCCAATTATGGCAATAATTAATTGCGTAAAACCAAGATAAGCTAAATTTGGAAGCTATAATTCATAAGTCACAAGACAGGAGCTTATTTTCAGGGTTGACAAGAAAAGAATACTTTGTTAAGATTGCTATACGTTTTTTCACCCAATTAAAACCACTTAGTGGTGTCTGATTTTGTCAGGCATTTAATGGGTAGGTAAAATTTAATAGTTTCTAAGAGTAGAGGCTTTTTACTATTTGAATTCATGAATTAGGATAGTGCTGCTCAAGTAACCCCCTCTATTTTTATGTTGTAAAAGTAAAGCAAATTATGGCACCAAAACAGGAAAAAGAACTCATAAAATTGGAAGGAACAATCATCGAAACGTTGCCTAGTACAACGTTTAGAGTGCGTTTAGACAATGGACATGAGGTCTTGGCTCATATTTCTGGAAGAATGAGAGTG
>CAZAJN010000043.1:0-11981 GCA_964485555.1 uncultured Bdellovibrionales bacterium | reverse complement strand
CCCTGGAGAAGTCGCCAATTTGCTAAAAATTAACAAAATGTCCAAAGCGGACATTTTCATTTCCCGCAAAAGCGGACATTTCTATTTCCCCTTTACATTTATAGTCCCAATGATGGACAAAAGGCAAAAAACCTGCTATGATTGACTTAAATGGTTCAATGAAGCCACAATAATTAAAAATAAAATAAGCAACTTAACAAGGAGAAACAAAATTATGGAAAAGTTCAATTTTTCAAAACCAGAAGACCAAAAAAAGTTTCAGGAAATGCCAAGTGAGCAAAAAGAGCAAATAATTGAAGATGCTCACGAAGTTGCAAACAAGGAAAATTTTGAAAAAAGTAAGAATTTGGAGTGGTCAAACGCACAAAATGTTGACTGGTATAATATGGAATCATTTGTAAATAGACATAATGCAGGAATTACAAATGAAGAAAACAAATGGCGTTTACCAACCAAAGAGGAGCTTATTGAGGCAATTAAAAGTGGTAAAATTGATAACACAAGAAGTAATGTAACGAGATGGTCTTGGTCTAGTTCAAAAGCAGAGGGCAAGAAAGCGGAACAAATTAAATCAAGCGGAGGATTTCACGAATCACAACTCTATTATGTAGTAAAGAATAATGGAGAATGCGAAACGGCAGCATTGATTGAATATGGTCTTCGTTTAGTGAGAAACAAGGAAGTAAAGAAATCTGAATAACAGATAACAACGAGAGCGGAGAATATCCGCTCTTTTTTATTAGACAAAAATACAACAACACTATTTAATCTCAAAAATTAAAACCACTAGACAAAACAGCGGTTTTTAGATTTCAAAATCCTATAACCCACTATGGACATCAGATTTGAAAAATAGCTTTTACGATGTTTTTTACACAAATGGCTCAAATAAAGCACTAATCAAGAGTATAACAACAATGGGCAACAATTTTTGAATTATACAAAAATAAAAATGGCTTATATAAAGCACAAATTTGTTTATATTTTTATTTCTAAGCCAGTAAGGGTGCAATTTAGTTAGAAAAATGTTGCTCATACAGCGTTTCGTGATGCTCATTCAGAGCTTATAACACCTTTTTGGCTCTAATTAGCTACAATTTCAGATATTTCAAAAAGGTCATCAACCTTTACAAGGGGGTCATTTCCTGCTATACTGTATTATAAGTTAACAATTTAATAAGAGTTTTAGTTAAGCTCAAACTTAAATCCGAGAAGATTGAACATTGCCCGTTGGCAACCTCTTGCAATCTTGTGTAGGTGTTTTGAGATAACAAACCATATAGTATCAACTTTGCTGTTGGTGGTCTATTGTTTATTATCTCAAGCACTTCCTTGTGTAAACATTAACCAGCAATTCAAAGTTGCTGGTTTTTATGTCATCAGCTACTAATAAGGAATTTTACGAAAAATTAAGCAAGAAGGAACTTTCGGAACAGGAAGTCTTTGAAGCCAACAGTAATTTGGTTGGCCTTTTTGACTTGCTTTTTCAGATTGATAAAAGACTTGGCGATCGCAAGAAGGAACAAAATGAATGAAGTTCAGCAGGCTCTACATATATAATTCAATAATTTCAAAACAATGAGTAAAGAGAAAAAAGCAATGTCAGCAGAGCAAGAGCTCAAAAGGGCGTTAGAAAATTTGTTTGAGGCATATCGCAAAAAACTAATATCAGAAAGAATTAAAAAAGGCTTAGCAAAGAGAAAAAAGAAAGTTTTAGAAAATGCCAAAAGGTCATATAATACACGCAACATTAAAACCAAAAAATGAAAGCGATATTATTGGCAAGAGTCTCGGACAAAAAACAAGACTCCAATGAAGCACAAGTTTCCAGGGTATCAGAATATGTAAAACACAAAGACCTGGAAATTTGGAAGACATATGAAATTGAAGAATCCTCAACCAGAGGTGATAGAAAAAGATTTCAGGAGGTTATCAGAGCTATTGAGAAATCAAAAGAGCCTATCGCCCTAGTGGTGGACACAGTGGACAGACTTCAGCGAAGTTTCAAAGAATCAGTCCTGCTTGACGATTTGCGAAAGGCAGGAAAAATAGAAATTCACTTCTACCGCGAAAATCTGATATTAAACAAAGATTCAAACAGTTCTGATTTGCTCCGCTGGGATATGGCAGTTATGTTTGCTAGAAGCTACGTCCTCCAACTCAGCGACAATGTTAAAAGGAAAATTGAGCAAAAATTGAAAAATGGCGAATGGATAGGACAAGCCTATGTTGGATATAAAAATGTGACGCTGGCAGACGGAAGCAAAGATGTTGTGCCTGACGAGGACAGAGCACATCACGTTCAGAAAATGTTTGAAATGTTTGCCACAGGCGACTATTCAGTAAAATCAATGTCCAAGGAAATGTATAGGCGAGGACTAAGGAGCAGGAAAGGAATGAAAGTATCATCAAGCCAAGTGCACGCAATACTCAAAAATCCATTTTACTATGGAGAGATGTTAGTGAAGAAAAAAATTTATGAGCATAAGTATCAACCACTAGTCTCAAGACTGCTCTTTGATAAAGTCCAAGAAGTATTTAATGGCTACAACCGCCAAAATTTCAAGCGAACCAATAAGCCTTATGTTTTCAGAGGACTCATAAGATGCTCGCATTGCGGCTGTGCTATCACGCCAGAGCTTCAAAAAGAATATGTCTATTACCACTGCACAAACTTTCACGGCAACTGCCCCAATAAGAAAGTCTGGCTCAGAGAAAAAGATTTGCTGGAACAAATAAAGGATGTGTTTCAAAGTCTGAAGCTGGAACCTGACGCTCTTGAAAAATTGAAAGATGAACTAAGAATAGCTCACGCTTCAGAAAAGCAATACTACGAGCAAAACGTCAGTGCTATTAACAGACAATTAGGTCAAATAGATGCCAGGCTCAAGATGATGTATAACGACAGACTGGATGGAAGAATCACAACCACTGAATATGACAGCTTAGTGAAAGACCAGAAAGAGGAATACCGAAGTTTGCTTGAACAACAAAAGGAACATTCTGAGGCTGATAAGAATTTCTACATTACAGCCAACAAGATATTAGATTTGTCTCAGAGAGCTTGGGAACTATTTGAAAATTCTGAACCAAAAGAAAAAACCCAACTAGTGAGTTTTCTACTTCAGAACCTTTCACTAGAAGGGAGAAACCTTTTATTTGAGGTTAAAACTCCCTTTAATGGCATAGTGGAATATGCCAAAACTAAAGAATGGCTCCGACGGTAGGATTCGAACCTACGACCAATTGATTAACAGTCAACTGCGCTACCGCTGCGCCACGTCGGAATATGTTTCAAGAATTGCCTTCTTAAGCAACAAAATAAGTTTAGCAAATATATTTTTCTTTGGCAAGGGTCAAGCGCAATAGTGGCCATGCGTCCAGACCACAGCGCATTTGAGCCCTTAATAAGCAAAAAGCGCCCACTAAAACGGGCGCTTTTTCAATGCAATCTTGTTTAGATGCCAGATGCAGGCATGATTGCAAATATATATGACCTAGTAATCCTTAAGTTTACCGATGGAATTGTGCTGACGTATTTTCTCCAAAGCCTTGGCCTCAATCTGACGAATACGTTCCCGGGTCACTCCAAATTCTTTTCCAACTTCTTCAAGTGTGTGAGTCACGCCATCTTCCAAACCAAAACGGATTTTAAGAATCTTTTGTTCGCGTGGCGTAAGTTCTCTCAAGACTTCTCCAACATGATTCTTCAAAAGCTTTCTTGAAGCCACCTGATGAGGCATGACGGTCTCCGTGTCCTCAATGAAGTCTCCAAGCACACTGTCGTCATCACTGTCCCCCACAGAAGTTTCCAGTGACACAGTTTCCTGAGAAATTTTCTGGATGTGACGAATCTTGTCCACTTCCAAATTCATCTCAGCTGCAATTTCTTCCGGCAAAGGTTCACGTCCCAGCTCCTGCACAAGTCTTCTGGTAATCTGGGTGTATTTATTGATTGTTTCAACCATGTGAACAGGAATACGAATGGTTCTTGATTGATCAGCCAATGCGCGAGTGATGGCTTGTCTGATCCACCAAGTTGCATAGGTTGAGAATTTGAAACCTTTGCGATAGTCAAATTTTTCAACAGCTCGAAAAAGACCAATGTTTCCTTCTTGAATAAGATCAAGCAAAGAAAGATTGTGCGAACGTCCGACATATTTTTTGGCGATGCTGACCACCAAACGAAGGTTTGCCTCAGTCAATTTCTGCTTAGCCGCCAAATCTCCTTTTTCAGTGGCTTTGGCTAGTCTGACCTCCTCTTCTGATTTCAAAAGTGGCACGCGACCAATTTCACGCAGATACATCTGCACCAAATCAGAGGAAGAATCTTCAATACCCTCCGAAAGAATCGAGTCAACATTCTTGTCCTTTTTGCTTTTCTCATATGCTTCAACTTCTTTGTCTGAATCAATCTTGAGCATGTCATCAGAAATGACAACCTTCACTCCGGCAGTCTCCAGCTGTTCATACAGATTTTCCAATTCGTCCAGCTCTTCCTCCACTTCAGGAATCAGATGAATGATTTCATCTTCAGTCACAAAACCGCGTTGTTTTCCACGAGCGATAAGCTCCGCGATTATATCTACCTTTTCAACAACTTCTTCTTGATCTTCTTTTTCTTTTTTCACCGGTTTCTTTTTCAGATCAGCAATTTTTTTCTGTTCACTAACTTTCAAGGGTGCTTGTTTTCCTTTGACAATGGCAGGCTTAACAGGCGCAGTCTTTTTTACTGGCGCAGAAACAGGCTTCTTGCCTGCAGGCTTTTTAACCTCAACTTGCTTGACTATTTTCTTTGGAATTTTTTTTGGCACGATTTTTTTTGTCCGCCTCACATCGACGAGCGTATCTCTACGCGATTCGAGTCGGGCGTTAATTTTTTTTACAACTTTCTTAGCCACAGTCTTGGTTTTCGAAGCAGGCTTGACCACTTTTTTTGCAACACGCAAAGTGGGCTTTTTTGGTTCAGCCTTTTTAATAAATTTTTTCTCTACCATTCTCTCTTTTTTAAGGAGAGATGCCTGAAGGGCAGAGAGGTTTTTAGCTTTCTTGATTGGTTTGACTTGCTTTTTTACCACTTTTTTCATATGGAGCATTGATGCCAATGGCCAAAATATTCAGCCAAGTTGGTTGCGTTTAATTAACAAATGTAATTTCCAAGACATTTGAAGCGTTGAAATGCATTTTTGTTTGTGCCCAGAAAGCAACTAGTGCCAGCCGCACACAAACACCAAAAACCGGGTAACCCCAGCTTTTGCCTGCTATTTGATCGCTTGGGAAAGCTCAGTCAGCTGACCCATTAATTTTTTTAGCATCTCCTTATCACCGCTACGCTCAGCTCTTTCAATATCTTTTATGATACTATGAAGCCTTTCTTTTTGCAATTCTTTGAGATATTGCGCGATATACCCTTCAGCAACTTCACGAATCTGCTTTTCATCATAATCTGAAATTCCATCATTGAAACCAAATTCAGTGTTGAAATAGATTTTCCTGAGTCGCTCAATGATAGCACCATTTCCAATATTTGCAAGCATCTGATCGAATGAAAAACCGGCCTCCCTGCCTTTTTGCAAAATCAGACTGATCAATTCATCCTTGAGCGCCCACTCACTTTCATTTTCTTTTTCAGCTATCTCTGCCCAAACCTTGGAACTTTTCATGATAGCGCCCAACATTGAATCCCTCAAAACATCGGATCTTTTTTGAAAAATTGCCGTTTTTTCAGTTTGAACAACGGTTTCTGGCATATATTTGACACTCAAAGGGTCCACTGTTTTTAGTACGTCGCTCACCACCTTTTCTTCTACGTCAACTTCATGAGCAATTTTCTTGATCCAATGAGCTTTTTCAATCTGACTTTCAATGGATGTGACATGTTTGAGAACATCTTTGGCAATGTTTCGCTTCCCTTCCGCCGTTGCTCTGTCATGGCTTTTCAAAGCTTGTTCAAAAAAATATTCCATAGCCGGCACCGATTTTCTCACTGCATCAAGCAAAAGTTGAGGATTTTTTTGTGCCACATCGGCCGCATCTTTCCCATCAGTGAGCGAAACGATCTTCACATTGATGCCTTTTTGCAAACAAAGGTCGGCGCTTTTGCTGGCAGCTAATTGTCCGGCATTGTCCATGTCAAAAAGCATGGCGATGTTTTCACTGTATCGCTTGAGCATGATCACCTGATCGGGCGTGAGAGCCGTTCCCGAAACTGCCACCACATTGCCAAGTCCTGCTTGAGAAGATGCAATCACATCCAGATTACCTTCAACCAAAAGCACATAATTTTTCTGCTTAATTTCATTTTTAGCCAACGAAAGACCGTAGAGAACTTTGCTCTTGTGATAGACAATTCCTTCCGGAGTGTTGATGTATTTTGCTTGCGATTCATCTTGTCCGGGAGCCACACGGGCTGAATATCCAACCACATTTCCCATGATGTCCATGACTGGAAACATGATGCGATCTCTGAAGCGATCATAGAAATCAGAACTACGAAGCATGGATTTTGAATCATGATTCATGATTCCTGATTCCTGATTCTTTTGCACCAATAATCCAGTCTTGGCTATTTCATCAAGCGTAAAACCGCGTCCAAGCAAAAATTTCAAAATATTATCCCAACCTGCTGGCGCATAGCCTAGGCGGAATTTTTCAATGCTTTGAACATTGATTCCTCTGTCGAGAAGATATTGCATGATCTTGTCCTTGCCTGACCCTTTCAGAAGTTGGGTTTCATAGAATTTATTGGCCAATTCCAGCGCGTCCAAGATTCTTTTCTTGTTGTCCCCTGCTTGCTGAGAACCCTTGTATTCCTCAAGCTGCACGCCTGCTTTTTCAGCCAAGATCTTCAGAACTTCCCTGAATTCCATGCTTTCAATTTCCTGCACGAAAGAGAAAACATCCCCTCCCTTGGCACAACCGAAACAATGATAAATCTGTTTTTCCTCATTCACCATGAAAGACGGACTTTTTTCACTATGAAAAGGACACAGGCCCTTCCAATGGGATCCCGCCTTTGTGAGTCTGACGTATTCGCCCACAATATCCACGATATTGAGCCGTCCTTTTATTTCTTCAACGTTGTTATTCATACTTACATGCTAGCAATAATATATAAAAAAGCAAAGGCGCCTTATTAAAAAGCGCCTATGCAGCATGATCCAAAGATTCTTTGTCGCTGCGTTCATCTTCATCATCCGGAGGAAAAAACATCTCACATGGAGGACTCGAATGCACCCTCTCAGTTATTGTTACTTTTTTGCCATTCGCCAGGGTAGCACCGTAAACATTTCTTTCATATTCAAAGCCCTTTAAAATTGGTCCTTCACATTTATCACAATTATGATAATTTGCATCACTTCTTGCTGTGTACACTCCGGACCAGTGTGGAATCAATTTCCATCCACTTTTCTTCTTTTTTTTCTTTTTCTTGAAACGAACAATTTTTCCCATTTAAAGTCCTCCTTTTGAATTTCTACTGATGGATTCATCTATATCCAGACTAGAGAACTTTGAGAGAAAAGGCGAATTGCAATTTAACACAAGAAAGGAAATTTTATTTATTTTTTATATTCGCCTTTCAGGAGTTCAAATCTTAGAGTTTCTTTTTCCTGAATTTCTTTTTCAGCAACGATGCTGATTTCAAGTCCAGCTTCTTCGGCTAATTCTTCAAGAAGCTCTTGATTCCCCAAATCTGAAGAAAAACCAATAAGAAGCTGCCCGCCTGGCTTTAGGAATTTTTTTGCGGTATTGAAAAATTTACGTATCGCCTTGTATCCTGGATCAAAAACTTGCATTTCTTCCATCGTAACATCAGTTCCTGGATCAAGAAATCCGAATGGCAAAGCCCAAAATATGGAATCGAATTTTCTGCCTATCGAAACGCCATCAAGCACATCCCCCGTAGTTATTTCTATCCTGTTTCCAACGCCGAGTTTTTCAGCATTGAATTTTGCATTTTCACTAGCGAAAGGATTTATATCTGTTGCTACAATGTTCATTTTTGTATTAGCAAGTGCAACCAAACAAGTTTCAACTCCAGCACCGCAGCCAATTTCACAAAAGTCACTCTGTTCAACAACTTGTTCTTTCACTGCTGAAGCAAACCAGGCTGTTGATGCAAAATGTCCCGAGTTAAAAACGGCAGGATGAATCATAAATTCCTTTCCTTCCACGACAGCATTCTGCCATTTTGTACTTTTGTTTTGCTGTAGAAAAGTTCTTGTTTGTTCTATGCCAGACTCCTTAGGATCGTCAAAACGAATAAGTTGAGATAAATATAATTTCGTTTTTTCAATATCAATTTCTCCGTCAGTTTTAAGTTTTGTTTCCGCATCAATTGAAAAATTTATTTTGAAATAACGGCGAAGCTCAAAGTAGGTATCCAGATCATCCGGTCCAAATCCACCAAAAATTGCGATGTCATTCAATCCGTACTCTAGCAAAATATTTATCTTTTTCATCAACGACTCTTTTGATTCCCTAACTCCCGTCCCTTTACTGTTATCTAAAAGTATAAAGGCCTTATGTTTTTTGATTATTTTTCTAAAGATTTCGTCATGCACTAAATCAAAATTACTATCAGATAAAGGAATATCTGCGAGAAAAAGCTTGCAAGATAATTTTATTACTTCAACTTCAGAGCTCTTAATATCATTTGTCTGAATATATTTCACGAAAGGCAACTCTTTTTTTATCAATTTAAGTTCTTTTATTTGATCAATTGAATTTCTAAAAGAAAAATGCAGTATCGGAACAAAGCCTTCGTAAAAATCACATGCATGAAAAATAGATTCGATATTAGCCAACCTATCAGGATCGTTGAAGATGTCATTATTAGCTGAAACTCCAACACATATTTTCAAAAGTGGATCACGCTTCTTATTCTTAAAAAAATTCCCTATCAACTCAACCTGCTCTGCATTTTCAGCATGAAATTGATAAAAATAATAACTCACTTCATCATTGAAAAAATGCTTGAATTTATCACGCTTAGATGCGAAATATTTTTTATTGTGCTTATTGGATTTCATTATCAAAGGCACACGTTCGACAACCTTAATGCCAAGCTTAGCAATCTCTGAAACTTTTGAAGGATTGTTTGTGAGCAACTTGATATTTCTGACCTTCAAGTCAGCTAATGCCATTTTTGCTTTTTCATAAGTACGCTCATCAGGACGATGACCCAACATTAGATTTGCTTCAAATGTATCATAACCCTTGTTTTGAAGTTGATAACTTTTTATTTTTTCAAATAAACCAATGCCTCGTCCTTCCTGGCGAAGATAAATCAAAACACCGTTTCCACTTTCATTTATTTTTTTCAATGCATTTTCCAATTGCTCACCACAATCACATTGCAAGCTATGGAAAGTATCCCCTGTCATACATTCACTGTGAATGCGAACCAGGACTGGCGCAGAAGAATCTATTTTTTCAGTATAAAGAACAACAGTCTCTTTACCTTGCGAATCCGCATAGACTCGAATATTAAAATCTCCGAACTTGGTCGCAATCTTAGTTTCAGTGAATTTATTTTTCAAATTTAAAATTGATGCATGCACCTTAAAATTACTTTTTGTTTGTTTGATTTTTTGAGTTTCGTTTTTGTCAGCGCCATATTTAAGGGCATGAAACTGTTCAAGCTCGACTATCAATGGATATTTTTTATTTAAGGAAAAATATTTTTGATTACCATTTATTTGAGAAATGAATATTCCTTCTTTTTCAAGTTCTTTTATTTTTCTATCCAGATTCCCAGGATCAACATCTAGGAGTCTTGCCAATTCATTTATGTAATGGTTGGCATCTGGAGCTGAAAAATAGTAATTGAGTAGTTTTTCTGTAATTTTTGAACCTATGTTAAACATATATTATTGTAATTATTACAATACTTATTGTATACAAATACAATAATAATGTCAAGTGCCAAGCAAACATTTGCTTAACTCGATCACAAAAAAATCCCGCCACATAGGGGGGATTTTTAATTCCTATTGCAGTTGGAGTTTTTATCCAGAAGACATTTTTAGAATCCAATTTACGCAACATTACGCCCAAAGTATCGAAGGCGGAGGGGAGAGGATTCGAACCTCCGATACCGTTTAAAGTATGCCACCTTTCCAAGGTGGTGCACTCGACCACTATGCGACCCCTCCAAAACATGGCCGAAGCCATGCATATTTAATTTTCCTAATAAGCTAAAAAGCTAAAGCCTAAAAAGCTGTTTTTATAGTTCTTTCATCCCCACAAATCTGATTTTTTCCTCATTTTCAGGGCGTCCCATGATGAGGACAACCTTGTCGCCGTCAGACAGGATCCCATCTTTCTTGGCTTGTTCAGTTCTCCAATCGATGTCTTCACGGAAAACACCGCCCTTTTCATATAGCTTAGCGCGCACTCCCCAAGCTAGAGCCAATTGATTATAAGTCTTTTTATTGTTTGTGACAACCAGAAGCTGCTGCTCCGGACGGAAATGAGAAATGATGCGGGCCGTGTTTCCACCGGCACTTCCGGCCACGATCGCTTTGGCGGAAATATTCTTGGCCAATTCATACGCGCTTAGTAGGAGTTGCTTGAGGTCATCATTCTTATTAAGTTTCAGAAGATG
This sequence comes from uncultured Bdellovibrionales bacterium, assembly GCA_964485555.1. Lineage (GTDB taxonomy): Bacteria > Patescibacteriota > Minisyncoccia > Moranbacterales > GWC2-37-73 > GWC2-37-8. The sequence goes on along the minus strand of CAZAJN010000043.1, from coordinate 1,372 downwards.
CTTCACGTCGTCATAGGGAGAAGCTTCTGTGTTTTCAATAATTTCTCTCATTGTTCGCACGCTCTCAATGGGATATTTTCCACTGGCGCTTTCACCTGAAAGCATCACTGCGTCGGCATGATCAACCACTGCATTGGTCACGTCGCTCACTTCTGCGCGAGTCGGACGAGGATTCACAATCATCGAATCAAGCATTTGGGTGGCCACAATCACAGGTTTTCCGGCCTCCAAACTTTTTTTCACAATTTGCTTTTGCAGGATTGCAACCATGGTCGGTTCTATTTCGATTCCAAGGTCGCCGCGCGCAACCATGACAGCATCAGTCTTCTCAATGATGTCATCCAGATTTTTGATAGCTTCTTTGCGCTCAATCTTCACAATCACATGCGGAAGATTTTCTTCACGGCCAAGCATTTCCTTCATTTTTCCTTTGAGATATTCCACATCTTCACCGCTTCCCACAAATGAAAGTCCCACGAAATCAACTTCGTTTTCCATCAAAAATTTGAGATCTTCTTCATCCTTCGGAGTGACTGCACTTATTTTCAGTTTAGCATCTGGAATATTCACTCCTTTTCTGTTTTTGACAGTTCCCCCATCGACAACCTCTGTCACCAAAATTTTTCCTGTTTTTTCTTTAACCACCAGCTTCATGAGTCCATCCTCAATCAAAATTTCATTTCCAACTTCAATATCATCCACAATTTTTGGCACATCCAAAAGAAAAGTTTTCGCTTCACTTTTTTTTCCCTCCAATTCATCCTTATAGAAAGAATCACTCAGCAAAATTGTTTCACCTGTTTTCATTTCAATTGGCTCATCCACCATCGTTCGAATTCTTGGTCCTTGAAGATCTCCAAGGATTCCGATCGGAACATCCATCTCCTCTGACAACTCCCGGATCGTATTGATAGCCTTTTGATGCCACTCGTGATCACCATGCGAAAAATTAAGACGCGCCACGTTCATGCCGTTTTCAATCATCTGCTTCAAAACCTCCTTTGTGTCTGAAACAAGCCCCAATGTTGCCACGATTTTGGTTTTTTTGTTCATATGTATAAATTTAAAACAATTTAACTATATTACTATAATATGTCGGTTTTTGCTTGATAGCAAGCAAAATTTGAATTGAAAAGAAAAAACGGACAACCCGGAAAGGGCCACCCGCCTCACGTCGACGAACGCACACCTCCATGAGTCGAGGCGGGCCCGCTTCTGTATTATCTTCTATAATATCACAAATTTATCTTTTCGGCAAGGTCGCCGATAACAGTGTAAAGGGGAAATAGAAATGTCCGCTTTTGCGGGAAATGAAAATGTCCGCTTTGGACATTTTGTTAATTTTTAGCAAATTGGCGACTTCTCCAGGGAT
>CAZAJN010000042.1:0-21551 GCA_964485555.1 uncultured Bdellovibrionales bacterium | reverse complement strand
AGCTTTACGATATACAAAGAAGTTTCGGTGACTCAAATGAAAAATTCTGAAAATTTGCCAATATATTTCGGTAACCTTTAATTATGATCTATAGCGGGGGGTGAGTGTTTTTGGCTTGATGTGGGGAAGAATAAGCACAAGGAAAATATGTAACGTTATTGCAGAGAGCAAAAGGAGATCACAACTCTTGTCTGGCTATTACCGCGCAATATACCTGCCTGGCTCCGGCTGCTTTCAAAACTTTGGCGCATTCAAAAACCGTGGAGCCTGTGGTGGCAACATCGTCAATGAGAAAAATTATCTTATTCTCCACGATCGATTTGTCGGAAAGTGAAAATGCCCCGATAAGATTTTTCTGCCTGTTGTGGTAATCTTTTATTTCCATTTGTGACGAAGTATAGCGCTTTCGAATGAGCACGTTTTCCACCAATGGAATTTCCGACAGGGTGAGCAAATTTTCTGAAACCTGTTGAGCTAAGAGCGCTGATTGATTGAATCCTCGCCAGCGCATCCTGCGAGGATGAAGCGGGATTGGAATGATCATGTCAGGAATTGGCAATTCAGTTTCACGGATGCACTTAGTGATGAGGCTTCCCAGGACCACGGAAAGGTCGGGGAGGAAACGATATTTGAAAAGATGAACGGCTTTGCAAACACTGGGATGTTTGTATGAAACTGCCGGAACCAGACCGTCCAGAGGATTTTTCTTTTTGCAATTGAGACAGGTCATTCCGTGCGGGGTTGTTTGTTTTTCGCATACGCCGCAAACATGTTCCGAGAGGATCGGAATCTTGCTCAGACATTTTTCACAAAGCCAGGCGCCTTCCTTTTTGCAATCAATGCATCGGATCGGGAACAGCGTGTCAAGAATTGATTTGAAAAAATTTTGCATAAAAAATATATTTCAATATATTTCTATATGAAGTATGCTCCGAAAATAACAAAAAATAAAATAAGCTGTGGATAAGTCAAAAAGAATTGTTTGCTTTTGAAAAATGTGTTATTATATTTATAAAGTTTTTGACTTCAAAATATAAAAATACAAAAGATAAAATGTTTGAAATTTTCAAGGGTAAAAAAAATCATTTCATCGGCATAGATTTTGGAACATCCTCAATTAAGGTTGTGGAGATTTCCTACAAAAATCAAAAAGTCCACCTGGAAAACTATGGCGTGGTTGATTTGAATTGGATGAATCAAAGCGATGATAAGGGTGTGGCGCGAACCGCTTCATTTGAACAGCGCTTGAATGAGTCTTTGAAAAGTTTGTTGATAAAGATGAATCTTAACTCCGGGACGGCATATGTTTCCATTCCTGGTTTCAGTGGGTTGATAACGATCATTGAACTTCCGGAAATGGAGAATGACGAGTTGGCCAAAGCTATCAAATTCGAAGCGCACAAATATATTCCAAGCTCGCTGGATGAAATAGCCATGAGTTGGGAAATCATTGAACATTCCGAAAAGGAAAAAGGTGTTCAGTTGGCGGAAAAGACAGCTCCGGCTTCAAAAAAAATAAAGGTCTTATTGGTGGCTGCGCCGAAGCGGGATATTGAACGCTATGACCGGCTGGTTTCAGGATCAATGCTGGAAGTCGGCGCAATAGAACTCGAAACATTTTCAATTGCCAGGTCGTTGGTAGGCGATGAGCCTGGAAATTTCTTCATCATCGATATCGGCTCACGAGCCACGAATATAATCTTGGTAGAAAATGGAATCATCAAGGTCAATCGCAATATTGATGCTGGTGGTAATGAAATCACCAATGCAATTTGCGACAGCATGAACATATCAAGACAGCGTGCTGAAGTTTTTAAGAAAGGCGACAGGGATTTTCTGAACAAGACGGAATCTGCAATCGTGATTCCAGTTCTGGAACTGATAGTGGGAGAATCGCTCAGAATATTGAACGCATACAAGGAGAAAAATCGCGACGTCCAGATATCGTCAACTTTGCTTTCAGGTGGAACTGCTAAGCTGAAAGGTTTGGATGAATATTTTTCACGTTCACTGGGAATGAAGGTCGCGGTGACTGATCCATGGAGCAAGGTCTCATTTGAACCAGGTGCGAAAAAACTGGTTGATGAATTGGGAAGCTCATTCACAGTGGCGCTTGGTTTGGCCTTGCGCGGAGTCGAAGATTACAAGAGAGATTGATTTCAATAAAAAATAATTACAAATATAATCACTAATTGCTAATTCGTGAATTAGCATGATGTATCAAAGAAATGACTACAATAAATTTGTATCAAAACCAAGAGGATGCTCAGAAGAAATTATCTTCTCGAACTGCAAACGGAGGATTCTTTTTTTCCTTAAGTATTCTCGTTCTGACTGTGGCTGGACTTTTCGGACTCAAATTCTACATAGCAAGCATCGTGAAGCAAAACCAGGTGCTGGCTGAAAGCGTGACGAAGCAGAATGAAAGTCTGGCTGGAGTCAACAGTCTGCAACGCATTTTGGACATGCAGGCGCGTTTGTCTGAAATAAAAAAGAATCTGGAAATAAAAGACGGCAAGGTGCAACAGTTGAAGATGACTGAGGTGCTTGATAGTCTTGGAAAGAACATGAGTTCAGGCGTTGTGGTGACTTCCTATTCATACAGCGGTGAAGATGGCAAAGTGAATGTTTCTTTTGAATCCAAGAATTTCAATGATGCAGCCAGACAAATTTTGAATTTCAAGAAGTCGGAATATTTCTCGGGGGCCTCTTTGAGCGGCATTTCTAGAGCTGAAGAGGGTGTGACAGCGACAATGGTAATGAATATCGGCAGTTAATAGTAAATTTGTTTATTAATATAACTTTTAAGCATCAACCCAGACCTTGTTTTTATTAAGCAATTGCTGTGGGTGATAACAAAAATGCGATTAAAATTTCTTTTCTTCCCGATCATCATTATCATCTCCTTGTATATTTTTATCGGCTACATTTGGCCGGAAATTGCAAATCTGAAAGTTGCCAATGAGGAGAAACTTTCTCATGAGCAGGCTATCAAGGCTATCAAGGATAAACAGACAGCCATTCAAACTATTGATGCTCAGATCAACAGCGACAGTGAAGGTGAATCTGTTGTGAACAGCTATCTCCCGAACAAGAAGATGGAAGAAAGGATTTTGACTGGAATCAACTATTTGGCCACTGATTCGCAAGTTTCCCTGGTCAGCCTCTCTTTGAGTTCAGGTGCCGAGGAAGTGTCCAATGATGATGCTACGACCTTATCTGTTTCCCCTCTTGCAAATATCGCCAACTCTTTGCAGGGAGTTCAGAACAAACTACCGGAAACTAGTAAAAGTGGAACAGAAACCATAAATACGAGCATTTCAGTTGTCGGAGAATATGACAAAATAAACCTTTTCCTGGATCAACTTCAGAAAATATCAATGTTTCATTCCATAAAATCATTGACGATAACTTCCAGCAATGCGGGAGATAAGGTTGAAAATGCAAGTGATGGCACAGTGGACACCGAAAACAACCCGGCAGCGGCATCGACTCTCTCTGCTGATCTGGTGGTTGATTTTGGTTGGATGGGAACAGCTAGTATTGATAACCAAAAGATGTCAAAATTTCAATCAGGCATAGACAAGGAAACCATGGCAACCATCAAACAATACATCTCACAAAAAGCTCCATCGGTTGACAAGGCCGGTGATATGAATGGAAAGATCAACCCATTCCTTCCTTGATCTCGGATTTTAATTTCAGTCTCTTTGCTTCTTAGTAATAAAATATTTCATGAATCAGGATATCGCTTCGCAAAATTCTGCGGATCAGACTTCGGTTTTAGATCCTAAGAAAATCGAACTTGATGCTGTCAAAAAAATGGCAAGCAATTTAGGTATGCCTTTTCTGGAAGAAGTCCCAAAAATAGAAGATAACGCCCTGGAATTGATTTCTCAGGATGTCGCTATGGAAAACCAGATCATAGCCTTCGAGAGATCCGGAAACAACATCAAGGTTGCCATTGTTGATCCTCACAATATCAACGCTCTGAATATTTTGCGTTTCATCGCAGAAAAAAGAAAATTTGAATTTGATCTGTATTTGGTTTCAATTGGGATGTTTAATGACATGACCGAGCAGTATTCTGGAGGAGCTGAAAAGGCTATTGAAGAGGCGATGGAATCGATGCAAGATGACGATACTGATGGTCTTAGCGATGACAAGATGTATGACGAGGAGGGCGACAAATCTCAAGTTGACAACATGCAGAATGCTCCGGTGACAAAGCTTTTGAGCGTCATCATCAAACATGCAATCGAAGGAAAAGCTAGTGATATTCATATTGAACCCCTGGGGAAAGAATACCGGGTCAGGTTTCGTGTGGACGGAATATTGCATTCATCCTTGGTCATTCCTAAAGGTGTGGGAAGAGCGATCGTTTCTCGAATCAAAATACTTTCAAATCTCAAAATAGATGAAAAACGCAAACCCCAAGACGGACGTTTCAAGGTTGTTGAGAGCGGTCGCCGAGTAGATTTCCGTGTTTCGACTCTTCCGATCACGGAGGGCGAAAAGATCGTGATGCGTCTTTTGGATACTGGCAACAAAGTGATAGATCTCAAAAGCATGGGTCTGATGGGCAGAGGGAGCGACGTGTTGGTCAAGAACATCAAGGAACCATTCGGAATCATTTTGATGACTGGTCCGACCGGAAGTGGAAAATCAACCACTCTCTATGCATGCTTGGATATTTTGAACAAAGAAGAACGAAACATCATAACCTTGGAGGATCCGGTTGAATATACGATTGCAGGAATAAATCAAAGTCAGATCAATCCAGAAATCGGATATACTTTTGCGAGCGGTCTAAGAAGCATCTTGCGACAGGATCCGAATGTTATCATGGTAGGAGAAATTCGCGACAGTGAAACAGCTGAATTGACCATTCATGCCGCTTTGACGGGTCATTTGGTGCTGTCAACTTTGCACACCAACAGTTCTATCGGGGCTATTCCGCGTCTGGTTGATATGGGAATAGAATCTTTTCTGCTCGCATCATCTCTGCGAGTGGTTGGAGCGCAGCGTCTTGTGCGCAGAATCTGCACTGAATGCAAGCAGGAAGTGCCGATACCACTGAAGGTGATGAGTTTCGTCAGATCACAGATTGAAAACATGTCGGTGGAAGAAATAAGCAAATATGGTCTGGATCTGTCCGAGGGCATCCACATCTATGAGGGAAAGGGATGTGAGGAATGCAATGGAACAGGCTATCGCGGACGAGTCGCCATTTTTGAAGCTTTGGAGGTGGACGAAAAATTGAAAGAGATCATTTCCGAAAGAAACGGAAACGAAGTTGAAATTCAGAAATATGCCGAAAAACAGGGCATGATAACCATCAAGCAGGATGGAATTTTGAAAGTGTTGAAAGGTTTGACCACCATGTCTGAAGTTGAGCGTGTCACTGAGGGCAGCAAAAGTGTCGGAGGAGACGTGGATGATTAAATGGTAAATTATTTTTTTAATATATAACAACTTGGATATGGAAAAGAAAAAAATATTGATTGTCGAAGATGACATCTTCATACGCGATATCTACAAAGTCAGATTCGAGCAGGAGGGATTTGAAGTTGTTGCGGCTGAAAACGGAATTGTCGGGTTGGAGAAACTGCAACAAGGTGTCAATCCTGAAATAATATTGCTTGATATTGTCATGCCAGGCCTGGATGGAATAAGTGTTCTGAAAAAGTTGAAGGCGAATGATCAGTGGAAAGACATTCCGGTCATAATGCTGACTAACATCTCTGAAAGGGAGAAAGTCAACGAAAGCATAGAGCTAGGCATAAAAGACTATCTCATCAAATCACATTTCACGCCTTCGGAAGTCGTGCAGAAAGTCAACTCTTTGTTGAATGCGTAAAAATTTGTTATAATAAATTCATACAGTTATAAGATAAAAATAAAAATGTCTTCAGCTCACGGCGAACAAAGGATCAAAAGTTTATTGCGTTTGGTGGCACAGCAAAATGCTTCCGATTTGCATTTGGTGGTGGGAAGATTTCCAACCATGCGTCTTGATGGACGCCTGTATCCTTTGACGCAGGAAAGCATCTTGTCAGCTGAAGATACTCAGGCGCTGAGTGACGCGCTGACAACTGAAGACAATAAGAAACGTCTCACTGAAGAAGGTCAAGTTGATTTTTCCTACAACTTTGAAGACAAGGCTCGCTTCCGAACAAACATCTTTTATCAACAAGGAAATCTAAGCATTGCGATGCGCATGGTTGCTGGGCGCATCAGGACATTGGAAGAATTGAGCATACCTCCCGCTCTCTATGAATTTACACGCCAGACGCAGGGGCTTCTTCTGATCACTGGTCCTGTCGGACATGGAAAATCAACCACTCTTTCAGCCTTGATTGATTTCATTAACCATAATGAGGACAAGCACATAATCACGATTGAAGACCCGATCGAATTTGTCTATGAACAGGATCGTTGCATCATCAATCAGCGAGAAATCGGCAAGGACACCAAATCTTTTCCGGACGGACTCAGAAGTGTTTTTCGAGAGGATGCCAATGTAGTGCTGATTGGAGAGCTTCGAGATTTGGACACTATAAGCACCGCTATGACGGCTGCAGAAACAGGGCATCTCATCTTAGCGACATTGCACACCAATGACACCTCGCAAACTATCGATCGAATCATCGATGTTTTTCCAGCACATCAGCAAAATCAAGTCAGAAGCCAGCTCGCAAGCGTGCTGTTGGGAGTCGTGTCGCAGCGTCTGGTTCCTCGAGTGGGCGGAGGAAGAATTCCAGCCATGGAAATAATGATGAACAATCATGCTGTTGAGAATTTGATCCGCGAAAACAAGACATATCAAATAGATTCAGTGATTGAAACAGGACTAAGAGAAGGCATGGTTTCATTGGACAAATCCCTGGCTGACTTGATTCAAAGGGGCTTGATCACGCTGGATGACGCTCTGGTATATTCCAAAAATCATGAATATCTGCAGATGTTGATCTCCAGAAAGGACTAAGTGATAGTTAATTGGTTAAGTAGTTATTAGTTGATTAGGAAAATTAATAATTGCCAAAAGGATGGCTACGGGAATAGAAAATTTGCTGGTGTATAGGCAAGCTGAACGTATTGAGATATTTTTGCATAAGTTTACTGAAAAATTTCCAGTTGATGAGAAATATAGAATGGTGGATCAGATTCGCAGAGCGTCAAATGCAATATCTTCTAATATAGCTGAAGGTTATGGCAGATTCTCATATAAAGAAAAAATTAGATACATGCATATAGCAAGAGGTGAGGCATATGAATTAAAGCAATTAATGATAAGATCTTTCAAAAAGGGTTACATGGAAGAACGAACGAAAGTTTTTATTGAAGGTAGGATTGTGGAATTAATAAAGGGCATTAATGGATACATAAAATTTTTAAAAGGAAAATCTGAAACTATTTAACTAAGCAACCAATTAACTAAATAACTAATATGAAATTTTCATTTCAAGCCAAAAGTGCAGAGGGGGAAATCAGAGAGGGTCGCATCGAAGCCACCAATAGTGAAGCTGCTGTGGCCATGCTTCAAGAGCGAGGTCTGGTTCCTTTGATGCTGGAAAAGCAGACCGAAGTGCCTGGCATCCTGAAAGATTTGCAGCGTGCTTGGGAGGGAGTAAGCTTGCGCGAGCTTTCTGTTTTTTATCGCCAACTCGCCACTCTTATTGATGCCAAAGTTTCCATCATTTCTGCTTTGCGCGCTGTGGGAGAACAATCCGACAACCTCTATCTGAACACTGTCATTAAGGAAATGGTCAATGATATTGAAGACGGTGTGACTTTTTCGGAGTCGATGTCTAAGCATCCTGAAGTTTTTGCGACGCTGGCTGTGAGCATGGTGAAAGCAGGAGAGCTTTCCGGCAATCTGCAGCGATCCGTTTCTTTTTTGGCTGAGAACAGTGAAAAAAATTACGATCTGAATTCTAAAATCAGAGGAGCTCTTTTTTATCCGGCTTTCGTTTTGGCATCCTCAGTCATCATCGGATTCGTGGTGTTCACGGTTGTGCTTCCTAAACTCACTGGGATTTTCAAAGATTTCAATGTTGCTGTCCCATGGTACACTCAGATGTTCATGTATATCGGCGATTTCATGAGTTCTTTCTGGTGGGTTGCTGCTATGGTGATACTTTCGATAGTTGGTGGATTTTTCTACTACATCAAGACGGAAGATGGACGCAAAGAATGGGACACCATCAAGATGAAAATTCCTGTCATCGGAAGGCTTTTCCAATATGTGTATATAGCAAGGTTTTCAGAAAATCTGGGAGTTTTGCTCGAAGGTGGAATTCCGATTGTGCGGGCTTTGGTCATTGTCAGTGAAGTCGTTGACTCTTCAACCTATGAAAGCGTCATCTTGCGATCAGCTGATGAGGTGAAAAAAGGAGGATCGATGAGCAGTGTGTTTGCAAAGTCGACTTATTTTCCTCCAATTGTTTCACAGATGATCAAGATCGGAGAGGATGCAGGAAAGATCAGTGAAGTTTTGAGCAACATATCAAAATTCTACAATCAGGAAACGGATCGCGTTACAAGAAACCTTTCAACCATGCTTGAGCCTATTTTGATCACTGGTCTTGGTTTGGGAGTTGGAGTTTTGGTTTTTGCGATCCTGATGCCGATCTATAACATCGCCGGGTCAGTGCAATAGGGCAAGATTTAAAATCCCAATGACAAAATCTAAATTTCCAACAAAATCAGAAATCTAAATGATAAAAATACGTACTTTATCAAGGATTTGAAATTTTCGCAGCTTGTTTCTTGGTTATTGTATCTTAATCTTATTATATTTAAACAAATTTAATTTTTGTGCTATAATGAATTTATGTTAAAGATAGAAAAAAATATAAAAGGTTTCACGCTCATCGAGCTTCTGATTGTGATTGCAATCATTGGAATTCTGGCTAGTGTCATCCTTGTTAGCACACAGGGAGCTGTTGTAAAAGCCAGGAGGGCATCAGCTTTGACAACTGCGGCCAGCATGATGACTGAATTGGTGACATGTCAGGATGATGATGGTCAGGCAACCAGCTCAATGCCTGTTGCCACGACTGATTTTATTTGCTGCAAGGATGCAGCAGTTTGCGCCACTAGCGATCCTAACAATGCTGTTGATGGACACACTCAGACATGGCCTGATTTAGCGGCTACTCAGTTTGAATATTTTGAAGCACCAACTGGCGATATTACAGCCGGAACGTATAAATTTAAAGCTAGAAGGATTGGAGGAACTGAAACTGGTGATGATTTGATCACATGCGACATGTCTGCCAATGGCTGCGTCTGATTTATTGTTGTGAATGTGTAAGTTTAAATATGTGCTAAAAGAGAAAGGTCGATTTTTTAGCAAAAAAAATAATATCATAAAATATAAAAATATGAAAAAATATACAAAAGGTTTCACATTGATTGAACTTTTGATTGTGATTGCAATCATCGGTATTTTGGCTGGAGTAATTTTGGTGAGCACAAGCTCAGCAAGAAGTAAGGCCAATGATTCAAAATTCAAGTCATACGTGGCTAGTCTTAGACCCGCATTAACCATGGCTTGTGGAGCAGGTGGAGCAAACGTGACTTTGTCGTCACTTGCAGCGGTCGATGGTAGTATTATTACGGGCATAAGTAATACGACTACCTATAACTGTGATGCTGATACTGGAATTCCAATTACAGCGAATAATCCTGGAAGATCAGCAGGCTGCAATGGAGCTTTATTGAAGCAGACAGCAGTTAACTTTACGAACTGTCCATAATTGCTTTTGCAATTTTAAAAAATGCGGCTTTTGCCGCATTTTTTTTATTGTTTATGGTATGTTATAATTGATCAATAATCTCTATCTTTCAAGCTACATGATTCATAAATCAAAAGATATTATTTTTCTTATAAAGCAATTTTACCATAAGCATCCATATATTTCAGATGTTGGCGTCTTCTTTTTTTTCTTTGGTCTGTATTTTTCAATTTTGCATGGCACTGGGGTGGTCTATCGCGATGATCATTTTTTCTATTTTAAGTACTCAGAACTCTTAAGGACACTTGGGTGGGAGCGGGTCGTGAAGGGATTTGATTGGAATTATTACTCTCAATATGTTTTTGGGAATAATTTTGACATTAGGCCGTCTTTTTTTCATCTCATGCTGATGCCTTTTACTTTTTTTGAAGACAAGCTGTTTGCCTTGAAAATGTCCGACATTTTTTTTGCGAGCATCAGTTTTACATTGATATATAATGCCTTAAAAAAGATTAAAATTAAAAATGCCTTCCTTTGCACCGTCTTTCTCTTCTCAGTTAACTTGATTTCGCTTAAATTCCTGTCAGGACGTCCGTTGGTGCTGTCTGTTGGTTTTTTAGCATTAGAGTTTGCCTACGCTAGCAATAAAGAATACAAAAAATTTGCGATTTTATCATTGCTGCATGTCTTGGTCCATCAGTCTTCATTTTTCTGGCCTGTTGCTGTGTCGATAATTGTAGAGGTAGGGCGATATCTTTCATCTTACAAATTCAATATTAGAGGCACTATTTATTCAGCATTTTGTACTATTCTGGTACTATTTTATTTTCCTGGTCTATTGAACGGCTTGCTAAGGGTTCAAAAATCTATAAGCAAGGATAATGCACTTGGTCAAGGTGTTGAATTGTATAAGCGTGACGTTTTTGATTTGTATCAACTGGATAATTCCTTGTTTTTGCTTTTTATTTTTTCAATCACCATTTCAGTTTTTATTTATTTGAATAAAAAAAATAAGAACATCTCTGAGGGCGAAGATGTCCCAAGAAACAATGTGTTCGCTTCTTTTTTATTGTGCTTGTTTGTTCTTTGCGGAATAATTTTTATTAACGGAAGATTCCTTGATTATTTCGGATTAGTTTTGTTATTGTTCATAGTGGTTACATTGAATTATGTGGTGCAACGAAAACTATTAATTCTGGAGGATAAATTCAAATCTGCGATTGTGTTTGGATTGTGGACCGTGGCAATTTTTCTTGTTGTAAATTCTTATATCACAATAAGGCAGTCGGCTTTAATTACAGATGTTGAGCCAATCAGAAAAACCTCTGAGTGGATAATGGAAAGATCTGGTGAAGGGGAATTAGTCTTCTTGATTGATTGGTCCTTATTTTCGCCAAGTTTTTTCTTTAATCATAAGAATGTCTATACCATGGCGATGGATCCACAGGACATAAAAAGTGTAAGACCGGATTTGTATTGGAAGTGGTACAATATATTTAATAATAATTTTTATTGCGATGAGCAGATCGATTGTTCAGACTTGAAAAAAAACATTGATTCTCAAAAAGAAAGTATGAATGAGGAGCAAAAGAAAAATATTGATTTGGATAATGCAAAAAAAATTGTTAATAGTATAAAAAATGATTTTAAATCAAATTTAATTATTTCTAATTCGAAAATATTTAGCGATACATTATTAATGGACACGGATGATTTAAGGGATAGCGTAAAGTTCAGATCCGATGTTAATAGTATGGAGCTTTCCGCGTTTCAATTAAGGTAAATTTATGCAAATTAAAGATTTTACGTCGAGACAAGCAGCTTTGATTCTATTTATGATACTCTTGATTTTTTTTGGATCAATCTTTTTGATTAAAAAAATGAGTTATTCTGTTGTCTTAGCTCGCGAAGTGAAATATGTTAGCAATGTTTCACAGATGCGAAAAATGATAGATGGTGCCAATGCCCTGTCAGCCTTCAATGGTGTGACCACGCCGGGCTGGGTTTGTCTTGGAGCTTACGACGAAAAAAAAGGCGAATATTGTTGGGGCAAGGAAAACTTGGATGTTTTGAACAATCTTGAAGCTGACAAAGCTTTGTCAGCAATCGAAACCATTCCCAGGGGTCAAACCTCTCCTTATAAGGATCTTTATGTGCGAGGTTTGGTTTTCAAGGTGAACAAACGCAACATCGAAATCAAGATTTTCATTGGTGATCCATTGAGAACTGATATTGTATGCAGTCAGCTGAATATGGTAAAAGACCCTTCCGATAATTTGTCTTGCATGCTAGTTTCCCCATTGATCAAGAACTAGCTTTCAATGGAAAATTCCTTTTAATATCTTTACTTGTTTATATTGTTGGCATGATTTTGATTTTTATGTTAAAATTTAGACACTTAAGTATTTTTTTTTGAACATATAAATTATGTTAATAGTCTTCTTGATTTTAGGCTTGATCATCGGAAGTTTTCTTAATGCTGTAGTGTATAGGCTGGAAGCTGTCGAATCACTTTTTGAGAGGTCGCATTGTCCGCATTGCAAGAAAAAAGTCAGATGGTTTGACAATGTTCCGGTGATAAGTTTCATTTTGCTCAGCACCCGTTGCCGCGATTGCGGAGAAAAAATTTCCTGGCAATATCCAGTGGTTGAGATTGCGACCGGAATCGTTTTTGCTTTGCTTGGAAATTATTTCTTCCATCTGGAAGATTTTTCATCCTGGATCTTGACCGCTTATTATTTGTTTGTGTTTTCCGTGCTGCTCATCATTTTTGTCTATGATTTCAAATACATGGAGATTCCCATGCTTGTCCTTTGGATTGGGGTGGGTGGAACTCTTTCTTATTTTCTCTATGCAGACTGGCAGATTTTTCAGTCGATATCTTCCATTTTGGAACTTAGGACTATCTCGGGAATAATCGGAGCTTTTATTGCTGGAGGTTTCTTCTTTGGTTTGGCAGCTTATTCGAAAGAAACTTGGATGGGATACGGCGACGCTTATCTGGGTTTGTTGGCTGGATTGGTGGTTGGATGGCCAAACATCTGGGGCGCACTGATGCTCTCATTTGTTGTCGGAGCGCTTATAAGCGTAGGTCTCATAGCTTTCAAGCGTAAGGGCATGAAGAGTCAAGTTCCTTTTGCGCCGTTTTTGATCACGGGCATTTTCCTGATGGTGATCTTGCCGAAAATTTTCCCGAATTTGCAGGACCTGTTTTTTGGATTCTGAAGCTAAAGTTTTTTAGGTGAACAATATCAAAAATAAACATGAAAAAAAATACGAACAAAAAGACAATGAATATTCCAAATTTTAAAAATGGTTTTTCCATGATGGAGTTGATGATTGTCATGGCAATCGTTTCAATCATGGCTGGCGCGCTTTTTGTTTCCGTGAATAAGAGTGCAGGCACTAAGGATGTGGAAAATGCGGCTCAGCAAATTTCTACTCAACTTAAAACTTTGCAAAATGAGGCTTTGACTGGAAAAATGATTGAAGAATTGCCGGCAGGCAGTGGAATTTTTGCTCCAGCTTGCAGGTTTGTCTTTGAAAGTTTTGCCGATTCATACAACATTAAATATGACAGAAATTGTTCTGGAATTCCTGATTATATAGGTGGAACGACAACTGTCGATATGATTAAAAAGAAGGTAAAACTTGACGGGCATATTATATTTTTCAGTTCTCCTAGAGGTGAAATAGCTGGTTCTGTTGAAATTGTAGTTACTTCAGCTAAGGACAATTCAGTTAAGAAATATGTAAATATAAATTCAGCTGGAAACATTTCAATTCTGGATGCGTCAGCAGGTTGATTGATGCTGGTGGCGCCATGTTGGGCGACATGTGATTCTCAGTGATGAGGGCAACTCTTGTTCCGTGCTACGGCACAGATGATAATATCGAATTATTTAAAAAGTAAATATGAAAGTTGAAAAAAAAATACAAAAAGTAAGGAATGAAAGAGGTTTTTCCTTGATAGAAGTCTTGATAACTTTAGCTATTTTGTCATTGAGTTTGGCGACCATCACAGCCTTGATGGTTAGCAATATTCAAGCCACTAGTGAAGCAAAAAATCAGATTATCGCCATGGGATTGGCGCAGGAAGGCGTGGAATTGGTCAGGAATTTCAAGGACAGGGAGAAAACTTTCAGAAGCACAAGCCCAGTTAGGGCCGATGGAAGCGATTATAGTGTGGATACTACAACAACTTTTGCTGATTTCTTGGATGATGCAATCTCTGACAAGCGTCTGTATCTGAAAGAATTGCCTGGTCTCAATACTGTTGGTGGTTTCTATACTCATTCGTCATCAGGAACGGTGCCTACAAGATTCTACAGGAAAATGGCAATCTTGAATGGTTCAGGACAGGTGACTGTCGGCGCTATCGTGAGTTGGAACCCAGCAGCTGGCGTTGGTTTTCCTGAAGGCAATGATTTGAATAAGTGCACTGTTGCAAATAAATGCATTTCAATAATCTCGGTAATGCCAGACGTTGAATAAAATTATGAAACAAAAAATCGAAAACATCTTGAAGAAAAAAAAATCCTTGAACAGGAAAGGATTCTCATTGCCTGAAACATTAGTGGCAATTTTGATTTTTTCAATCGTGATGACCATGCTGTCCGGATCCTTTGCCAGCTTCTTGAAGGTGCATATTGCTGAAAAAAATAATCAAAAAGCTTTGGAGGGAGCTCAATATGCCTTGAACCTGATGGAAAAAACGATTCGTACGAGCGTGCTTTCAACCACTAACGGATCCACGCTTGTTTTTGCTGGTGCTGATCAAGGAAAAATAAAATTGTTTGATAATTCGCAGTCTAAATGTTTGGCATATTTGTATGATTCAGCTGAAATGAAAATCAAAATGCTGACCAAGGTTACCAGTGATGTTGACATTGATGGCTGCGGGAATTTTTCTGACGGATATGTCACCACCGATCTTACCGCTGCCAATATCATATCCGTTGCGGCTGACGGGAAAGTATCATCTGTTGGTGATCCCGGTAAGATAAGCATTTCCTTGACAGTCAAGGAAGGAAATGGGCAACCGATGGTGGTTGGAACAACTGCGTCCTTGAGAGCCTTTGATCCCGCGCCTGCACCTGTTTGCACGGCTCAACCTGCCAATGCCACCATGTGCGATGGCGACAGTATAGGATTTTTTCTTGACACTAGCTCTACAGTTGTTGATTCGTGCAGTTCGCCATTGGGAAGCAATCCAAAATGCGAATTCAAATGCAATGCCGGATATGTGAAAAGTGGAAACAGCTGTGTTCCAATAATTTACACGTGTATAAATTATCCTAGCCATGCAAGTGTGTGCCCAGCTGATATTTCGGGCTTAGTCGCAAATCAAGATGCTATTGCAGTGAATACATGCAGTGTACCTCAGGGAAGTGATCCGAAATGCGAATATAAATGTGACACTGGGTATGTTGCAGTTGGAAATTCTTGTGTGCTTCAAACTTTTTCCTGCACCGGAAGTATTCCTTCTAATGCAACACTGTGTGCGGGAGATGATACTGGCCTTAGCACTGATCAGTCGAGAACATCTGTTGATTCATGCACTGCCGCTAAATGCGAATATGCTTGCAATGCCGGATATGGACTCAGTGGCGGAGCATGTCTTGAAAACAACGTTTATTTCTCTGGTTTTATTGAACGGTCCACTGGATATGGAAGTTTCTGGTATTCAGGTAATGGAAAAAATTCCATGACTGGCATGCGGTCTGACTATGCATATGCGCCAACAGAGATAAGATATGATCAGGCTTTGAAGAAATTCACGGGAGGTGTCTATGCTTTTGGTGTTCCTTTTGAAGATGATTGCAATCGTTTTGTGTCATATGAAATGCTGAGTTCGGATCTCTCCATAGGGAGGGTGCCTTCTCATTCCGACAATTTTACGCTGTACGGTGATAATTGGACTTGTGGTTCAATCAATAACACAGGAGGAGGAATCAAAATTGATCCGGTTGGTGAAAGTATTTCTGGTCAAATATATTTCACAGGTGGAAGCACTGACGTCTGGCTTACTCCTTCAGGAAATTCAATCAACGGCTCCGGTGGAGCATGGGGAACTATTAATGTTGAATTTAAGCCCTAGTTACTTTTTTGAGTCGAAGCAAAACGGACCATTGAGGGTCTGTTTTGCTTTTGTGAATGAAATTGTTTGGTGTGTGGTATAATTGGAATATGGAAAAAAAAGAGGCTGAAAATAGAATAAAAAAACTTCGCGGTGAGATAGATCGACATCGCTATCTTTATCATGTTTTAGACAGGCCGGAAATAGAAGATACTGTCTATGATTCACTATTCGAAGAGCTTGCAACTTTGGAAAAGCGATTCCCGGAATTTTTTTCGCCGTCAAGTCCTACTCAAAGAATTGGCGCTGAGCCGCTTAAGGGTTTCAAGAAAGTCCGCCATGCTCATAGGCAGTGGTCTTTTGATGATATTTTTGATTTCGAGGGCTTGGTGGCTTGGGATGAAAAAGTAAAAAGAATGATTGGAAAACTCAGCCCGCGCCCTCACCTGTCAGGAGTACCTGACATCCTCTCCCAGAGGGAGAGGATGAAAAATGAAGAAAGTTTTTTAGTGGAATATTGTTGTGAGATGAAAATCGATGGTCTCAAGATGATTCTTACATACGAGAATGGAGTTTTGGTGCGAGGAGCTACGCGTGGCGACGGAGCTGTTGGAGAAGATGTGACGCACAATCTGAAAACTATTCAAAGTTTGCCTCTTGAGTTGAGTGAAAATCTGGATGCAACTGTGGTGGGGGAATGTTGGCTGTCGAAAAAAGAATTAGCGAGGATAAATGCTGAGCGCGCCAAGAATGGAGAAGCTGTTTTTGCCAACACTAGAAATGCTGCCGCTGGAAGCATACGTCAGCTTGATCCTCGCGTGGCTGCTTCTCGCAGGCTGGATAGTTTTATTTATGATATAGACGACATAAAAGTAACTAGTCATCAGTCATCAGTCATCAGTGATTCAGCTAGATCCGATGACCGATTACAGATGACCGATGACTCTGATATTTCAAATAAAAATACTGAACTGGAAATTCCTAAAAATCAGATTGAGGAATTGAATTTGCTGGAAAAGCTTGGTTTTAAGGTTAATCAGGATCGAAAACTTTGCAAAAGTATTGAAGAGGTTCAGAAATTTTACGAAAGTTGGATTGAAAAAAAAGGCAATCAGCCATATGAAATAGATGGCATTGTTATAAAAATTAATTCCAATAAGTTGCAGGAAGTTCTTGGATATACGGGAAAATCTCCTCGTTGGGGAATTGCTTACAAATTTCCAGCTCAGCAAGTGACTACCATCGTGGAAGACATTAAAGTGCAAGTTGGGCGTACCGGGGCCTTGACTCCTGTTGCGCATCTTCGCCCAGTGCTCGTGGCAGGCTCCACAGTGAGTCGCCCGACCCTTCACAATGAAGATGAGATAAAGAGGCTTGATGTGAAAATAGGTGACACTGTGGTCATCAGAAAAGCTGGAGACGTCATTCCAGAGGTGGTGGAAGTGATCAAAAGCCTCAGAACCGGCAAAGAAGAAGCCTTTAAAATGCCGGAAAAATGTCCGATTTGTGGAGGAAAGGTGGAAAGGCAGATATTAAATAAAGCTAGAAGCCAAAAGCTAGAAGCTAAAAGCTTGGATTCAAGTGCAGCTCATTATTGTTTGAATCCTAAATGTTTCGCTGTTGAAAAAGAGCAGATCATTCATTTTGTTTCGCGTAAAGGTTTTGATATTGTCGGACTTGGAGAGAAAATCGTTGATCAGCTTTTGCAAGAAGGAATCATTTCAAACGCTGCTGATATTTTTGAATTGACTGAAGGGGATCTCAAGCCACTGGAACGTTTTGCTGAGCGGTCGGCTGAAAAACTGATCGAATCAATTGAAAAAAGCAAAACAATTTCTTTGGAAAAATTCATATTTTCACTCGGCATCAGATATATAGGTGAAGAGACTGCTGTTTTGATTGCAAGTCACTTGTCCTCGGTTATCGGCGATCAGGAAATAAACAACCCGGCTGATTTTGGAAAATATCTCAAAAATATAGAAGTTGAAAAATGGTTGGAGATAAGGGGTATTGGCGAGAAAGCGACATCAAGTCTTGCACAATGGTTTTCTGATGAGGAGAATGCGAAATTGCTTGAAAGCATGAACGCGAATGGCGTGGTGTTTGAAAATTCTGGATTGCTGGCGACTGACGACCGATTTCATGGCCTCACCTTTGTTTTGACTGGAGAACTCGGCACCTTTACAAGAGATGTTGCTAAGGATATGATAAGGAAAAGAGGTGGAAGCGTGTCATCATCAGTAAGCAAAAAGACAGACTATGTGGTGGCCGGTGAAAACGCCGGATCTAAATTAGCCAATGCTAATAAATTGGGCGTGAAGGTGTTGGACGAAAAAGAGTTTATGAAATTAATAGGGGAGTGATATTTAGGATAATAAATCCAAAATCCAAAAGAAAAATGCCAAATAAAATCCGAAATCTCAAATCCTAAACACTGGCATTTGGATTTGAGTCATTTGTTTGACATTGAGATTTTTAAAATATATGTTAACAAAAGAAGAAATATTGCACATTGCCACGCTCGCCAGAATTGGTGTCAGTGAAAAAGATGTTGAAAAATATCAACATGATTTGTCAGAAATTCTGGATTATTTCAAGAAACTGGAAGAAGTTGATGTCGATGGAGTGGATCCGATCGGACACATCACGGGGATGCAAAATCATTTCAGGTCTGACAATCAAGTCGACTTTGGTTTGCTTGGAAAAGAAGCTTTAATGAAAAATGTACCAGAACTGAAAGACGGATGCATAAAGGTGAAATCAGTCTTGTAGTAGAGTATCATCACCTTTCATTAGAATTATGGCGTATTAGAAGTTATATTGAATTTTCAATTTCTAATTTTTAATTTTCAAACAATGTCTTAATGTTTTAATTTTGAAATTTAAGAATTGGTTTATTGAAAATTGTTTAGAAATTGAAAATTGAAAATTAGAAATTTATATATGATTCGAGATCTACACGAAAAACTCATAAATAAGGAGATCACCTCTGTTCAGCTCACTGAGCAGTATTTTTCTGCCATTGAAGCAAAGGACGGGGAAATTGGCGCTTACCTCACATTGACCAAGGAACTTGCGATGCAGCAAGCCAGATTTGTGGATGAGAAAATTTCAAAGGGTGAGGAAATTGATCTTTTGGCTGGAATTCCTTGCGCCATCAAGGACAATCTTTGTGTGGACGGATATCGCACCACAGCTGGAAGTAAGATTCTGGATAATTATATTGCTCCCTACGATGCGACTGTGGTCAGAAGGCTCAAGGAAAATGCGGCTGTCATTCTCGGAAAGACGAACATGGATGAGTTTGCCATGGGTTCATCAACGGAAAACAGTGCCTATCAGATCACAAAAAATCCAGTGGACACTTCTCGTGTCCCGGGCGGATCTTCTGGCGGAAGCATTGCAGCCGTGGCTGCAGGCGAAGCTGTTTGGTCACTTGGAACCGATACTGGTGGATCCATAAGACAACCGGCAGCTCTTTGCGGAGTTGTGGGACTTAAGCCGACCTATGGACGCGTTTCACGTTCAGGCGCGATCGCGATGGCTTCAAGTCTTGATCAAATAGGACCGGTAGCAACAACTGTAGAGGATGTTGCCATCGTGTTGTCCAGGATTTCAGGACAAGATCCAATGGATGCTACCACAGCTAGAAGCGCTGACAAGAATTATGAAGATTATTTGACAGGGGATATTGCCGGGAAAGTTATCGGAGTGCCAAAAGAATATGTTGAAAGTTTGGAAGGAGATATTAAAAATGTTTTTGAAAAATCCTTGGAAAAATTCAAAAATTTGGGGGCAAAGATTGAAACCATAAGTTTGCCTCATGCTCAGTATGCTTTGCCGACTTATTATATTATAATGACGAGTGAGGTGAGTTCAAACTTGGCGCGTTTTGATGGTATAAAGTTTGGAATGAAAATTGATGACGCGGTTGAATCGGGAGTACGTGAAAATGGATTGCCGAAAAAACTTTTGGAGACATATTTGGATACTCGCAGAATAGGATTTGGCGATGAGGTCAAAAGACGCATAATGCTTGGAACATACGCGCTGAGTAGCGGATATTATGACGCCTATTATCTCAAAGCTCAGAAGGTCAGAGCCTTGATCAAAAAGGATTTCGAAGAAGCTTTCAAAAAGGTTGACTTCATCTATTCTCCAACCACTCCTGAGGTTGCTTTCAAAATTGGAGAGAAAACCAGTGATCCGCTCAAGATGTATTTGGGTGATATTTATACTGTGACTGCCAACATGGCAGGGGTGCCTGCGATTTCATTTCCGATCGGAACTCAGAAAATTGACGACAAGGAGCTTCCGATTGGTGGTCAGATCATGGGAAAATGGTTTGATGAGGAAGGCATACTCAATTTGGCACATACGTATGAAATAAATTAAAAATAGATACATCAGAAGTTTTTTTAATTGATTTTTGATTTAAAATCCAAAATCTAAATGACAAATGTCAAATAAATGTCCTAATGACTAAAAGAATAAAATTAGGATTTGGAATTTGAGATTTTATTAGGACTTGAGATTTTGACATTTAGATTTTACGCCCATGTTCTACGACATCCAACATTTTATAGATTTCCTGATCACCTTGTTGGTGAGTTTTTACAATTCACCTTTTGTCTTGGGTGTTAAGATTTTTATTGGGATTTATTTGCTGGTCTTGTTTGTTGATATTGTTTTGATGCTCATTTTGAGGGATGTGCCTTCACATCTAAGAGTTGGCCTTAAAGGCACCGATCTTCCTCTGATTTCAAAAAGTAAGATGCAGAAAAGATGGGAGAAAGTTAAAAAACGTCTCGAGAACAGCGGCACATCTCAATATAAGGTTGCAATCATTGAAGCTGATGCTATAGCTGAAGAAATTTTGGATGGAATCGGATATAAGGGTGCGAACATGAGTGAGAAGCTTGAGAGCGTGGGAGCTGCTCATCTGGATGACCACCTTGAAGCATTGAAGGGTGCGCATTTGATCAGAAACAAAATTGTGCATGAGGCCGATTATGAAATTGATAAGGCTACAGCTGAGGCTGTCATTGGGGTATATGAGAACTTCTTGAAATACCTTGAGTTCATGGATTGAGCGCTTTGATGCGGGAAAATATTTGAATAATTGACAGTTTCTGAAAAATCTTTATAATTAACAAAGTCATCGTTTTCAGATATTATAGCGGGATGGAGCAGTCTGGCAGCTCGCGTTGGGCTCACCTGCCTGCCGGCAGGCAGGTAACCACGAGGTCGTAGGTTCAAATCCTAAATCATTTCCATGTACAAAATATACGCTCTATTTTTCAAAGATGTGAAAAGAGTATACGTGGGGATGACAAATGATTTGAATAGAAGAATAGCTGAACATAAGAGGGGAAAAACCAGATCAACTAAAAATAGAGGAGAATTTGATATTGTAGTTATTGAAGAATGTGAAGTCAGGGAAGATGCACGAAAAAGAGAAAAATATTGGAAATCTGGTTATGGAAAAGAAGTTTTAAAATATAGCGGGATGGAGCAGTCTGGCAGCTCGCGTGGCTCATAACCACGAGGTCGTAGGTTCAAATCCTACTCCCGCAACACTTTGTCCTGGAACCCGTAACCCATATCCCGTAACCTTGATGCATTCAGGATTCAGGTTTTGAGTTATGGGTTTTGGGTTCATGGCAGGGTAGCTCAGCTGGTTAGAGCACAGCCTTCATAAGGCTGGGGTCGCGGGTCCGAGTCCCGCC
>CAZAJN010000041.1:0-11564 GCA_964485555.1 uncultured Bdellovibrionales bacterium | reverse complement strand
CGAATTGCTCCCGAAGACGTCGATTTTTCTATGGGCTATTGGGCATATGGGAACAAGGTTCTTTTCATGTCATCAAAAGTTGAGAATTTTGGATTTATTATTGAAAGCAGGGAGTTGAGGCAACTGCTGAAAACACAATTTGATGTGCTCTGGAAAATTTCCAAGCCTCTTGAAGAAAATCATGAGCTTGCGAAATCATTTTTGGATGAAGTGGTGTAGGGTTCATTGAATAATCCTGCGCGCTGTGTGCATTGCAGTACGCGTCGCTACATGTTTGCTTGTTTTTGTGCTATAATTATCTTGAAAGCTAATCACAAAAAAACTTCCAAATGAAATTTCAAAAATTCAAACAAAGGATATTGGACGAGTTCAATCTGGTCAAGCAGGCCGATGAATTGGGCGTTAAGGTTTGGCAAAGTCCGAGTTTTTTGTTCATCGTGATGGGCATCGTTATTATTGCAGCGATGACAGGTATATATTTTGTCAGCAAAAATTATGATTCGCCGGAAGTCGTTGTGATCGCGGAATCGATTGTTGTGATTCTGCTTTTTACGATTGGAAATCTGATCATCAAAACGGTTGAAGAAATCGCCAAAGCTAATAAGATGAAAACAGAATTCGTTTCAGTCGCTTCTCATCAGCTCAAGACGCCGATTGCAGAGATGAATTGGCAGATTGAACTGCTACTTTCCAAATTTCAGACTGGCCTAAGTGAAAAGCAAGCCGAACTTATCAAGGGAATATCGCACTCAAGTGAGAAAATGGGCAGACTTGTCAATGATCTTTTGGATGTGGCGCGCATCGATCAAGGGCAGTTGGCACTTAACAAGGAGAAAATAGACTTCTGTTCCTTGGTGGCTGATGTGATGAAGGCGCAGGAAATTCCGGCTGAGACGAATGGGATTGAGCTTCGTGATTCATGCCCTGTCAACCGTGCCGAAATATTTATGGATAAAAGAAGAATAGCTATTGCTTTTGAAAATTTGGTTTCGAATGCTATCAAATACACCAAAAGAGGTGGTTTGGTGGAAGTTTTGTCAGTTGAGAAGGACGGTATGATGCAAATTTGCGTACGTGATAATGGTGTTGGGATCCCGAGTGCAGAGCAGGGGAAAATAGCTCAAAAGTTTTTCCGCAGCAGCTCGATAAAGGATGAAACAGATGGTACAGGGCTTGGGCTCTATATTACGAAAAACATCATTGAGCAATCAGGAGGAAGATTCTGGTTCAATTCGCAGCAGAATGTCGGTAGCGAATTTTATTTCACATTGCCTATAGTGAGAGAAAGCAAGGTGAAGTAAATTAATTAACATAAAATAATATCAATATGGAAAAAAGACTGTTGATTGTGGAAGATGATACTGTTTTGCAAAATGCGTTAAGTTCCTATCTTAGAGCTGAGAGTTTCGAAGTCATGTGCGCAGTCGATGGCGAAGAAGGTGTGAAAATAGCTCTTGCTGAAAAGCCGGACCTGATTTTGTTGGATATAGTTTTACCTAAAAAAGACGGATACCAAGTGCTTCAAGAAATTAAGGCTAATGAGGACACCAAGCACATCCCAATTGTTTTGCTGACGAATCTGGGAAGCATTTCAGATGTAGAAAAGGCTTTGGAAATGGGAGCAACAACCTATTTAGTCAAAGCCGATTATAAATTGGAGGAGGTCACTGAAAAAATTAAAGAGATCTTGAACATCAAATAAAAAAAGTTTTTTAAATTGTTTTGGCTACGTTGAATAACAAAAATAGAAACAAAAAAATCATTCGGACAAGCGCATCGCGCAAATCTGACTGAAGAAAAAATAAATGCGAATCGAGAATAAACAGCTCAAGGAATTCTTGCTCGACTCAAACCTGCTGGATCCGACGGTTGTCGATGAGAATTTTAAGGTTGCCGACAGCTCCAATCAAAAATTGGGTGATTTGCTGATGGAAAAAAAGCTTATCAGTGAAACAGAATTGAGAAAATTGTATTCCTACATTTTGGGAATTCCATATGTAAATCTCGAGAAGGAGACCATCATGGCCGATATTTTGCAGATCATTCCTGAGCCGATCGCTAAGAAATATGGAATAATAGCTTTTGAAAAAGATGGCAATGATCTGAAAGTCGCCATGAAAAATCCGGAAGACATCCAGACCATTGATTTTATCCGAAAAAAGACAGGACTAAAGATCATTCCATGCCTTACCAGTGATGAAAGTATCAAGGCAATTTTGAAGCAATATGAAAAAAGTCTCAAAGCTGAATTTGGAGATATTATAAACAAAGATTCTGACGAAGTGACGGCGGGAGAATCCGATGATTTGGAGAAAATTGCGCAAGATTTGCCGATCATTCGCATCGTCGACACTCTCCTTAAGCATGCGATCTTGCAATCAGCCAGTGATATCCATATCGAACCTGATGAAAAAGAAGTGCGCGTGAGATATCGCATAGACGGAGTTTTGCATGACGCCATGACGCTTCCAAGACAGGTCATGGAAGGATTGGTGGCTCGCATCAAGGTCCTTTCATCTCTCAAGCTGGATGAGCATCGCCTTCCTCAGGATGGGCGCTTCAAGATTGAAAAAGATGGGTACAGGATTTCTTTTCGTGTCAGCATCCTGCCTGTTTTTGAGGGAGAGAAAATAGTCATGCGTTTGCTTGACGAGACGTCCAAGGGGCTTACTCTTGAAAAAATGGGACTCACTGGCAATGCTTTGGAAGCTGTGCATCGCCACATCAAACGTCCTAACGGCATGGTTTTGGTGACTGGCCCTACTGGATCAGGAAAGACTACCACGCTGTATACGGTCATGGATATTTTGAACACGACTGAAGTCAACATCTCTACCGTGGAGGATCCGGTTGAATATCGCATGATGAGGGTCAATCAAACCCAAGTGAATGCAAAGATCGGGATGACTTTTGCAGCGGCTCTGAGAAGTCTTTTGCGACAAGACCCTGATATCATCATGGTTGGAGAAATCCGAGACAGTGAGACTATGCAAATAGCTGTTGAAGCTGCGATGACTGGACATCTTGTGCTTTCGACGCTTCACACTAACAGTGCCGCAGGGACATTGCCTCGTCTTTTGGATATGGGTGCGGAAGCCTTTTTGGTAGCCTCGACCGTTAATGTTGTTATCGGTCAGCGCTTGGTGCGAAAGCTTTGCAATGAATGCAAAGTTTCGTACACCTTGGATGAAAAAGATGTTTCAGTTTTGAAATCAAATTTCGATATGGATGACATCTTGAAAATGTTGAAAGGGAATCCTCTGTTGAAAGGAGAAATTAATGAAAAGAGTACTTGGAAAAATATAAAGTTCTACCGACCAAAAGGATGCGAACAATGTTCAAATGAAGGATACAAAGGGCGACAAGGAATCTATGAGGTGCTTGAAATGGATGAGGAGATTGGAAAAATGATAACATCAAATGCTTCTTCAGATGAGCTTGAGAAGAGAGCCAGGGAAAAAGGTATGCAGACAATGGGCGAGGACGGATTTGTGAAGGCCGCCTCGGGAATTACATCACTGGAAGAAGTGATGAGGGTTACTAAGGAATAAATAACAGCTTCCAATGCATTAGCTTCTTAGCTTTTCAGGATTTTCTAAAAAACTAAGAAGCTAAGAATCTAAAAAGCTAAGAAATTTACATATGCCTAAGTTTATTTATACAGCCAAGGGTTACAATGGACAGACTAAGGGTGGAGAAATTGTGGCTCAAGATGAAAAAAATGTTGCTCAACAACTTCGTGGAGAGGGTTATTTGGTCACCTCTATTTCGATGGTCAAGGAGGAAGTTGAAGGTGCTGATGGAAAAAAGGGCTTCATGAATTATTTCGTCTCTGTTCCATTGAAGGAAAAAATGGTATTCGCCAGAAATTTGAGCATCATGGTTGCTTCCGGTTTGACTGTTTCAAAAGCGATCAACAATCTGGCTTTGCAAACTGAAAACAAGGCTTTCAGAAAAATTCTTTTGGACATTTTTGAGGAAATACAGGGAGGAAAAGCACTTAGTGAGGGTCTGGCAAAATATGTGGATATTTTTGGTGAACTTTTTGTTAACATGGTGAGAGTGGGAGAAACGGCTGGAAATCTGGATGAAGTTTTGAAAATCGTGGCTGTGCAATTGGAAAAGGAACACGATCTCAAAAGCAAGGTCAAAGGAGCCATGATCTATCCGGCTGTTATTTTGACGGTCATGTTCATCATTGGAATAATAATGCTAACATTCGTTCTCCCCAAATTGATGGGTGTTTTCAAGGATATGGATGCCAAGCTCCCAGCCATGACGCAATTTATTGTTGATCTCAGTAATATCATGAAGAACAACAGTTTGATGGTGATTGTGTTCTTTGTTTTCATTGCTCTTTTTCTGCAATATTTTCTGCGAAAACCAGCAGGCAAGAAAGCAATAAGTTGGATTTCGATTAAATTTCCAATATTCAGCCCTTTGGTCAAGCAGATGAATTGTGCACGTTTTGCTCGAATCTACAGTTCCTTGCTCAGGAGCGGCGTGGGAGCAGTGGATGCTCTGAAAATAATTTCAAGAACTTTGACCAATCACTATTATCAAGAAGTTCTGCTTGGAAGCGTGGAGGACATTCAAAAGGGTGTCAGTCTCAGCAAGATACTTTCCGATCATCCTGATATTTTTCCAGTCTTGGTTTCGCAGATTGTTCAGGTAGGAGAGGAAACAGGAAAGACCGAAGTCGTGCTCCTTCAATTGGCTGAGTTCTATGAAGATGAAGTAGATCAGATCACAAAAAATTTGTCAGCAGTAATAGAGCCTTTGCTTATGGTGATCATAGGCGCCGCTGTAGGTTTTTTCGCAGTAGCCATGCTTATGCCTATGTATAGCATGCTTGATAACGTGAAGTAAAAAAGTTTAGAATCATGGAATTGAAAAAAATAAAAATAAGAAATAAAAAAGGATTCTCATTAGTTGAAGCCCTTATTTTTTCATTGATAGCTGTGATTGTCGTCGTCGTGTTCTATAAGACTTTTGCTAATGGCGCCAAAGTACTAAGGGATTCAAGAGCCAGAATTGCTGCTTCTCAGGTGGCAAATGAAAGAATGGAAGTTGTTAGGAACGTCCCATATGAGAATTTGACAACTGATCCTGATGATGGCTGGCATATTGAAGAATTTGAAACCTTGACTCGCAGCAAGATTGTTTTCGATGTGCAAACCGAAATTACATATGTTGATGATGATTACGATAATGACGCTGAAGACCAGCGGCCAAACGATTACAAGCAAATAAAGGTTTATGTAAAATGGAAAAGTGAAGGATTGGATAAGGTGATAGAGGTTATTTCCTTTGTGGCTCCACCTGGATCCGAAGAATTGCTGGATGGTGGTGTGCTTGAAATAGACATTCATCAAAGTGATGGCCAACCTGTTGATAATGCGAATGTGGTGGTCAGAAAAGCATCTGATGGCACATCTCTTTTTTCTGATCAAACAATGTCTAATGGTTTGATAAAATTGATAGGTTATGACACAGGTGACGCTATATATGAGGTAAGTGTCGATCGATCAAATTATTATCCTGTTAAAACAATGCATCCAATTGATGATCCGAGCGGTATTATACCCTCTGACGACGTCCATGCTACCGTCTGGACAGGTCGCTGGAATAAGACCATTGTTTTTGATAAGCTGGCAAGTTTTAACTTGAAAACAATGGATCCTTTTGGAAACGCTATTGGAAATATTGATTTTGAAATTGAGGGAGGAAGAAATCTTGGAACATATAAAGATACGGGACTCACGGCGTATTCATATGAAAAAATGGAACATGCTTCAAATGTTTCTGGAGAATTTTCTCTGTCAGGCGAGAGCCCTGGGAAATATATTTTCAATTACCTAACTACGACAAACAATGATAATTATTTATTTTGGAAAATAGAACCTTATTATAATGCCACTCGTAATATTTTCGATGTTGCACCTGGACAAACATCAAACTTCACAATTAAATTGTTAGACGAAAGTTTTCCCGCTATTTTCCTAAAAGTTGATGATGGAGTAACTCCTATTTCTGATGTAATTGTGGAACTGAAAAGCGATAGCTTGTCTTATCTGAAAACTCAGACAACTGATCAATTTGGATATGTATATTTTCCTATTGAAGAAGGCGGAGCCATCACCCCGCTGTTAAATGGGGAGGAATATCAAATTTCTATTAATGAAGATGGGTATGATTCTATTGAGTCATCTCCAATTACGGTTTCAAATCTTACTGAGCAGACACTTTCATTAACACCATCATTATGATAAAAGACAGTTTTTTTAAGAAGGGAATGACGTTAGTGGAATTGATTGTCGCTATTGCTATTTTAAGCCTAGGTATGGGTGTTTTTACTTATCTATCTATAAAAGCATGGAGTTTTAAAGGCTACGCCTTGGAACAGGCGACTGCAACCACATCTGCAACAAGAGTAATCACTCAAATGGTTCATGAAATTAGAACAGTTAGTCAAGCTCAAGATGGTTCTTATCCTGTCGCTGAAGTCTCTGATTACTCCTTGACTGTATATTTGGATGATGACAATGATGGATTCACGGAAAGAGTTCATTATTTTTTGGTGGGTGAGGAATTAAAAAAGGGTGTAACGAAATATATTTCCGGATCCTATGCGAGCGAAGATGGAGAGATTAAAACAATTTTAAATTATGTAACGAATGGTGGAAAGCCAGAGCCATTGTTTTATTATTATGGAAACAATTATCCAGTGGGCACTGGAACTCACATGGATACTCCTAATGCATATGATGTAAGACTGATAAGGATTCATCTCTGGTTAAATATTAAACCGATTGTCGCACCGGAAAACGTTAATCTCGAATCATTTGTGGAGCTTCGCAACTTAAATGAGATTTGATAGAAATATATGAAAAAAACATTTTACAAGGGATCAATATTGGTTTATGCTCTTGGCGTCGTTTCATTCGTGTCAATTTTGTTGCTAGGATTGGTTCAAATGATCGCATCGCAGGCTAAATTTGGATATGATGCTGTTGAAAGAGAGAAGGCTTTTCAGGTAGTCGAATCATGCTCTCAAGAATATCGCTGGTATCTGGCTCATAATACTGATGGTTATACGATTGAAGAAGTGGCTGATTTTTGGGAGAGATTGGATCCTTTGCCGTGGGGACTGGAGGCTGACGGTCGTCAATGGCAAATCAAAAATTCCATGGAGGTTCCATTTGGTGAATGTAAAGCGAAAATAATGAATGCTCCTATTACGACTTCAAAGCCAGTAATCGTTAATTTTGAAGGAAATACTTTAAGGAACCCAAGCATTAAGAAGCAGATCCAAGTTAGATTCAGGAGGACATCCTGGAGTGATTACGTGGTATTAAGCAATGAATATGCCAGTTTTGATTCCAAATGGAAAATTAAAGGCAGGATCATGAGCAATACTGGCGTCAAATTTGATGGGGTTGCTTATGGCAGGGTATATGCTGGATCTGAATCTTATGAAGATTCTGATGGCGTAAGTCATCTTGGAGTGTGGAGCTCGCAAGATTTGGGCATT
The DNA here is from genome assembly GCA_964485555.1 of uncultured Bdellovibrionales bacterium. Classification (GTDB taxonomy): domain Bacteria; phylum Patescibacteriota; class Minisyncoccia; order Moranbacterales; family GWC2-37-73; genus GWC2-37-8. The sequence goes on along the minus strand of CAZAJN010000041.1, from coordinate 4,030 downwards.
TCGCCTAATCCACCATGTGAATTTAATCTAACGGAAGGCAGCTGTGTTTTCCTGGGCGGAAAAAGATTTCCTGTTCCCAAAAAAGATTTTGAAGGCATAGTTGTTGATTTGAGTGCTATGCGAACAGCTGCCAAGAAGCCAGATGGCAACACTATTGACGGATGCAATTATGGCGGAACAAATAATTGCTACTTTTCAAATTCTGGAAAAGTTGGAAAATATATAACACTTAAAAATGATAATACTTTTGATATAATTACCGTTAAAGATTACAACTCAACCTCTTTTGCTATAAAAAACACAATGGGGACAGCTTCTAATTTTAATATCCCAGATGATGGAATCATATTTGTCGATGATAATGTCTGGATTGCAGGCACCTTGAATGACAGGCGCATAACAATTGTGGCTGGTGGAAATGGCACATCAGAAGGAAACATATACGTCGGTATGGGAGATTTGAAATACACTAATAAGGATGGAAGAGATGTCTTAGGTTTGATCGCTAATGGAAGTATTGCATATACTTTAGATAAGAAAATATGCAATGGTACGTGTGTATCGGATTTAAATCTTGAAATTGATGCGGCTATGATTGCCAAAGATGGTGAAATTGGCAGACCGGGTTTTAATGAAAATTGTTGTGGTGGAGGATGCGCGCTTAAGAAGAACAGGATTGATATATATGGCTCAATCGTTTCCAATGCTTTCATTCAATTTGCAGATTCCAAGGATTGTCCTGGCAAAGGAATAAAGGATGTGGGATTTGATATTAAGAAGATTGAGTATGATAACAATCTGTATTTGAATCCGCCTCCGTTTTTCCCTACTGACGTTTATTATACAGCTGATCTTTGGAATGAGCTTTAGAAATTTTTATGGAATAAAAAGTTAAAGTAAGTTATAATAAAAAATAAGAACAAAAATAAAAAAAGTGAACAAGAATCGCACTCTTCTTTTTGTGTAATTCATGATTCTTGATTCATCGTTTAAGGTAAGATGTCTTTTTTAAATAAAAAAATTTTTAATGATAGCTCGAGTGTTTTTGGTCTGGATCTGAGTGATCTTTCTATTAAGGTTGTTCAGATTGAGAACAATGGATCGACAGATAACATTTCCAGCTACGCCTCTGTTTCTTTGCCTTCATCATGCATCAATGACGGAGAGATTCAAAAAAAAGATCAAGTGGTTGCCGCAATAAAAAAAGCCGTTGAAGCAGCTTCTCCGAATAAGATAAAATCAAAAAGAGTCATTTGCTCGCTGCCTGAAACGAAGGCTTTCCTGCGCATAATTTCAGTTCCCAAGATGGATGAATCAGAGATAAAAGAAGCTGTGAAATGGGAAATGGAGGCTAACATTCCACTTCCGTTGGAGCAGGTTTATTATGATTGGCAGCTCATCCCTGAGAATTTGTTTCCTGAAAAAAATAAGATCAGTCTTCTGGTGGTTGCAATTTCTAAAAATGTTGTGGACCAAGCCATGGAAACTCTTGAAATGGCTGGACTCTCCCCTGTCGGATTTGAAATTGAATCAATTGCGCAGGCTCGCAGCTTATTGTCAGAAAAGGATGATGAACAAACGGTTTTAATCGTGGATATTGGAGATAGGCGAACAAGTTTTTCCGTGAACAAGGGTGGTGTTCCATGTTTCACTTCCAGTATTCCGCTTTGTGGTCAATCTTTGACAGACGCAATCTCCAAGGGGATAGGGGTGCCATTTGAGGAAGCTGAGAAGATGAAGATTTCCTACGGAATCGGAAGTGACTTCAAGAATGATGCTCTTTTCAAGTTGTCTAAGCCTATTTTGGAAAATTTTGTTCAAGAGATTGAGCAATCAATAGATTTTTATCTGACTGGACTTAAATATTCAAAGAGTATAGACAAAGTTATTATTTGCGGTGGTGGCGCCAACACTAAGGGTCTTGTGCCATATCTGTCCAAAAAATTGGGAAGAGTTATTGAGTTCGGCAATCCCTGGGTAAATATGAGGCTTGGAAAAGATCTGCCGACCATTGAAAAAAGTCAATCAGTTCAATATTCAACTGCCATAGGATTGGCACTGAAAGGATTACACTATGAAGATTTATCTTGACCTGCTGCCACAAGAGAAAAAAAATGAATTGAAGCGAATAAAATTATTTCGTCGGATTTTGCGTGAAGAAATGTTGTTTTTGGTGCCCATAATTATTTTCATAATCATATTGTTTAACATATATTATGTACTGAATTTCCAATACGATGCTTCCGTGATAGCCGGCTCTGCCAATAAATCGCAGGATAAATACAAAGAACTAAGCAATTACGAAGAAGAATTCAAAAAAGTTAATGATTTGGTGGGTGTGGTAGGTAAGATACAAAAAAATCATCTGCACTGGTCTAATGTCCTGACTGAACTAGGCAGCACTGTGCCAGGCAATGTCTACATGACCGATTTTTCAACTAAGAATTATCAGATATTTTTGCTGGGCAAGGCAAGATCCAGAGATGATTTGCTAAGTTTCAAAAGTAATATAGAGGGAAATAATTGTTTCCAGGATGTTGATGTGCCGCTGTCCAATTTGGTTGTGAAAGAAAATGTTGATTTCCAAATGAGTTTTTCTGTAACTAAAGATTGTCTAATGAAATATTGATGAATCCGGTAGTGAGAATTCAAAAAAAATAATATCGGAGACAATTAAGTAAGTTTTACATACAAAATAAGATTTTTATAAGATTACAATTCTCATAGAGCGAAGCTCATTTGAATTTCTACTACCGGATGAAGAATTTTCTAAAAAATCAACGCGAAGCTTTGGCAATATTTTGCTATATAGGATTGGTTGCCTTGCTTTTTTACGTCGTAATTTTTCCATTGATAGGAGGGATTGACGGAGTGAGGGATAGGATACAGGAAGAACAGATAAAACAAGAGAGCAGCAGGAAACAGCTGAATGACTTGCCAAAAATTCAAGAACAATACGCGACTCTTCAAAATTCCAATATTGATGGCATCTTGCTCGATAAGGATGATGCTGTGATATTGATTGAAAAGTTGGAGCAATTAGCTTCTCAGAGTGGAAATGATATTTCAATAACTGTTCAGGAGCAGACTAACCAGAAAACCACCAATACAAAAGCGAAAAAAGGAGCGGAAAGCGCTCCAATCATTGAATTGCCGAGTGCCAACTATCTTTCGCTGAAAATAGTCTTAAATGGTGATCTCAATACAATCGGAAGATTCATCAAGATGCTGGAAAGTTTTGAATATTATTGCGATGTGATGGATATGCAGATCAAAAACATGAAGGAGGCTTCGGCTTCAAAAAGTGGCACCACGAATCCTTTTGATGACAAGAAAAATCAATCAACAAATTTGTCGGCGATTACTGGAAACAAATTGGAAGCTTCATTTGGTGCAACATTTTATACTAAATAATCTTAATGATTCAATATGGATTTTAATCTGAAGCAGGAAGGATCAAAATTTAATATAAAACTAGTTGCAATCAGGGCTGTGAAATTTTGGGAAAAAAATCGCATGGCATTTTTCTTCGTGCTTTTGGCAGCATCTATTTTCATGGGATTTAGAATTTGGCAGCAAAGTTTCTGGGGGACTGGCTGGAGTCAGGAAAGAAAACAGGAATTTTTGGATGCTCAAAATAATGGTGTTGAATTGAAGGAGTCTGATTTTGAGAAAGTGATCGAGGGGCATGAGGCAAGAAGAAATGAGAGCTTGAAAGAATATCAACCAATGAAAGACATTTTCGATGCTTATTAGTGTTTCTTTGTTTTTTTTGAAAAATAAAATCCCAGCAGGAGCTGAGATTTTTTGATTTGTGCGCCCGGCAGGACTTCCGCGTCGTTTTCTGCTGAAAACTCCTTGCACGCGACAGAGCTGAATTCTCGCTTACTCGAATTCATCTACGCTCGATTATTCGCCTTCTCTCATATCTCGCTTCTGTCGGTTCGAGTCCCTTGGTTGCACAAAAAAACTCAGCTAACGCTGAGTTTTCATTCTGTGCGCCCGGCAGGACTCGAACCTACAACCCCTT
>CAZAJN010000040.1:0-7467 GCA_964485555.1 uncultured Bdellovibrionales bacterium | reverse complement strand
CTTAAAGTGAAGCAAGGCTCAACCCTCACCATAAACTTCACAAACAACACAGACATCGAAACCACTCTCCATTCGCACGGAGTACGTTTGGACAACGCTTTTGACGGAGTCCCAGACGTGACTCAAGAGGCGATCCAGCCGGGTGAAACCTTCACATACTCAGTTCGCTTCGATGACTCGGGTGTATTTTGGTACCACCCTCATTTAAGGGAAGACTACGCCCAAGACATGGGGCTTTATGGAAACTACATCATCGTCGCCGATGAAGAAGATTGGTCCTCAGTGAATAGAGAAGAAACCTTAATGGTCGATGACATTCTTATGCAAGGAAACGAACTGGCTTCTTACTCCTTTGATGAAGTCACTCACACCCTCATGGGTCGCTTTGGGAACACCATGCTGGTGAACGGCAGCACGGATTACGGCCTGACGGCAAAGAAAGGTGAAGTCATACGCTTTTACATCACGAACACGGCCAATACACGAGTTTTCAATCTAAGCATTCCGGGAGCGCAAATGAAATGGGTTGGAGCAGACAATGGGCTCTATGAAAACGATGAATGGGCAGACGAGGTTCTGCTTGGGCCATCCGAGCGCGCGATTGTTGAGGTGATGTTTTCAGAATCAGGTGACTTCTCCCTCGTCCATGAAACGCCAGATAGAACTTATACCTTGGCAGACTTTCAAGTCTCTGATGAAGAGGTCTCTGAATCTTATACCGCCGACTTCAATACCCTCAAAACACACCAGAGCACCATCACCAGTATCGATCCTTACCGCTCTAGCTTTGAGCGGGTTACAGACAAATTTCTGTCCATCGATCTAGACATGAAAAGCATGGGTGGATCTCATTCTATGCATGGTGGAATGATGATGGATGATTCGGAAATGGAAATGATGAACGACGGTGAGCCTATCGAATGGGAAGACACCATGGACATGATGAACAGCAGTTCAAACAAGGACACATTGGAGTGGCAGCTCATGGATGAGAAGACTGAAAAAACAAACGAAGACATCGACGACTGGCACTTCACACAAGGAGAGGTAGTGAAAATTCAAATAGCCAATCCCGACGATACTATGCACCCCATGCAGCATCCGATCCATATCCACGGTCAACGCTTCCTGATTTTGTCCACAGACGGCGTGAAGTCCGATAACTTGGTTTGGAAAGACACCGTCTTAATCCCATCAGGTTCCACGGTTGAACTCTTGGTTGAAATGTCCAACCCCGGAGACTGGATGATTCACTGCCATATTCCTGAACATCTTGAAAGCGGTATGATGATGCCTTTCAACGTTACTTCCCTTTAAATTTAATTCACCCTCTTTTTATATGAAATTCTCAAAAAGAACGTGGGGAGTAGTTCTGGTCATCGGTATTATCGGCCTTGTATTTCTTTTAAAGACTCATAGCTCACACACATTGTCCGTCTTGCCGTATCTTATTTTACTTGCCTGCCCTATTATTTACCTATTCGGACATGGAGGGCATAAACATTGAAAATTTATAAAAAGCGCACATGCTTGTAAATTTATTCATCTACATTCTGCTTATATTCCTAGGCCTAGTCGTAAGCCAAGAGATATTTCATCGTTATCCGAGGTTTTCGTTATGGTTTTTCTCGATCGCTTCGATTATCCTCTTCCCTTGTTGGATATTATTAATAGGGGTCGCCGATTGGTTTCTTTGGGCCAAGGTGTTCTCCGTTGTGACAGGCATCATACTACTTTCTCTATTAAGGACTACAAAGCTGGGGAATACCAAACTATGCCAATGGTCTATTTATTTCTTTCTAGTTTTCAACATTCTTGAGGCGATTATTAGAGATTTTGAGACGGGGAATCTCGCAAATTATTTGAATGCAACGGCTGGTATTTTACTGATTGTGACCTTGGCCAAAATAAATACAATTCATGTTGATACCAAGGGAAAGTATAAGGATTTATACTGGAGTGATATGACCTTGGCATGGATCGTCGGCTACACTCTATGGAACTGGGTTTTCATTTATCTGAATCTTGGCGAGGGCGCAATCCCGCAGCTCGCCGTACTTGGATCCGCTTTGGTCATTGGATTTCTCAATAAAGAGAGGTGGCTCCAGGCAAGAGTTTTTACGCTTGGAACCTATTTTATAGTGTTCCACACGTACCCACACCTCAATCCATTTCCTCCTCTATATGGATATGACAATCCGGCTGGATTCTTATTATCTCTGATCTCAGTTGGATTTATGGTGGCCTACACAGTTTTCTTCATACGACGTTCTACCTTAACAAAAAAATCACATGTTTAATCAAAAATTCAAAACGAAAGTAGTGCACCGGCAAACCAGTGGGTTAAACGTGGCTCATTTATCGGATCAATAACAACTAAATATATGGAAAATTCATCTTGTTGCAGCCCCCAAAATTCATCTCCAGTTAAAGACGTCGTTTGTGGCATGGAGCTCGAGCCCACGGAAGATACCCTCCAAGTCGCACACAAAGGAACGATCTACTACTTTTGTGGTACGGCGTGTAAGGATCAATTCGTTAGTGCCCCAGAAAAATATCTTAATTAATCAATTAATTAACCCCAACAATATGAAACTATCTAAATTATTTCACCTCATCAGTATCCTGGTAGGTTTTACTGGTGTCATTACTTTTGTAAGTGCCTTACTCGGTGGAGCCGATGACCTTGTCTTCGGAATCACCAAGGCTGATGCCCTATTCTGCACTGCTATTCTTATCCTTCTTGCCATTTGGGCACAAATTGCAACCATTCACCACATGATGCTTGAAAAGAAAGGTGAGATCCTTTAATCGTCTGCTCATTGATTTGCACCTATTATAGTAATCCCATGACTCAACTTAGCCTCAAAATTAAAGCCCTTCTGTGGGGAGCATTAGGCACTTCTTTGCTCCTCACATTTTTCTTCTCAATTGTGAGCTTAATTTCAGGATGGGATTTCGCTCAAAACCAGTTCGCTCAATTTTGGATCTATATCCTTCCACTGGCAATTGGTTTTGGACTCCAACTAGGACTCTACGCTTATTTGAGGATGAGCATTTCTCACCATTGCCCAACTGGAACAGGAAAAGCATTGGCTGTTTCGGGAACAAGTTCCACTCTTGCCATGATTTCATGTTGCGCTCACTATCTGGCCAATATTATCCCGATTCTAGGAGTGTCCGGTTTCTTAACCGTAATCCCTGAGTATCAAAAGGAACTTTTTCTCGTGGGACTCGCCTTCAATCTTCTCGGATTAGCCTACATCACCAAGCAAATTATAAATTTTAAAAAACAAGCATGAAAAGATCAGCAACTCTAAGCTTAGGACTCATTGCTCTTTCCATTGGTGTGGTCTTGCTTGTTTATTGGATAACGATCAAAAATAAAGAGTTACAAGGTGCAAATACTCTAACGAGTGATGAAGGAGGTGTCACAGTAACCGTTAGACCGATCACCCTATCGGAGTCTGATAATTGGAGGTTTGAAATTGAACTGAACACCCATTCTGGTGAACTACCGGAAGATCTAAAGGGTGACGCAGAGCTGCTCCTCGACGATAGGCAAACCCTTTCAGCTTTTTCTTGGGAAATGTTTAGCGAGCAATCTCATCATCAGGAAGGCATTTTAAGTTTTAGAGGGACAGGGGATGAGCCAGGTTCTTTTGAACTTATCTTGAAAGATGTCGGTGGAGTCGAGAGCCGTAGTTTTAAATGGAATTTAAGCAATTGATTTCTCGTGAATCTTACATTATGGATCATTTTAGGAATCTCACACCTTTTTACGGTTCTTTGGTACGTTCTTATTCGGAAAGATATTTTTGGATATACAAATACACAAATAAAAATACTAGGCTACGAAAACAATAAAAAATTGAGACACCTGCTCTTCATTTTTTATTAAAATTCTACGCCGTTGCGCTTCTAGTACTAACCGTCGGATTCACTATGTACTTATTTTTCATTTAACTTATGCATGAATCTGAACAATCCTCAGATAAGGAAGAGTTACTCCTGATGCTACAGGAACACTGGATGATTTTTCTATTACTGCTTTCTCTTTACCTAGTTGGGCTTTCATTAGGAGGTTTCTTGTTTTGGCTGGGTACCAATCTACATGAGCTGGCTCATCCAGCAGCTATGGTGGTTACTTTTGTGGGAGAAGGCCCTCTGGTTAAGGGTTCAACGATTGTAATTGGAATTAAGTGACTTACCACAGCTATTTTTGATGAATTGAGGACATCTTATACTCGTTACATTGTGATGGCAAAATCTATGAAGGAAATGTAGATACTGCCCAGGCTCCATAGATTCACGGGATACGAACTTTTTAAAGATTTCAAGCCTCTCAACAGAGACCCTAGTCACACAAAATCCGCCTGCCCTTTTGCCTAGGTGCATGGGTATTAAGTGCTAATAGTGCCCGTAATGGCTGGCCACTCGGGTCTAGTACCCTTTGGACTGTCTCATTGTAGTGTCTCTTGCCGTGAGACACAACTATGGCGTTTCAGGCTAAATGAGACATTTGAGACAGTATAAAAGGGATTATTCACAGCAGCAGCCTCAGTTGACTTATAATACCCCCTATGGGTATGCTAGATGCATATGAGAAAAGACATAAAATCCAAAGCCATACGTCGCCTTAAAATCATTGAAGGCCAAATCCGGGGACTCCAAAAAATGGTAGAAGAGGAGAGCTACTGTGTGGACATCATCACTCAAGCTAGCGCTATTAAAGAAGCTCTGTCAGGGGTAGAAGATTTGATTTTAGAAAATCATCTTTCAACTCACGTGATTGAACAAATAAAAGGAGGGAAAGCGGATCAGGCGGTTAAAGAAATACTGAAGGTTTATAAGCTTGCTCAAAAGAAAAAATAATAGGATCTAAACTCGAAGTATGAAATCACTAAAGACAAAAATATTGTGGATGCTGATTGTAGGCTTTAGCCTGCTCCAGTTCTCTTTTGCCCTACTAATGAGCAGTCAAGGACATGAAAATACTTGTGCATTTAGTGAGCACTGCATTCTTGAGTCAGCAGTAAATAAAAGTGAAGCAGTCCTTCCACTACTACTCACCTTAGTTGTTCCAGTATTTTTTGTTTTCCTTTCTTACTCTGAAGACAAATCTTCCTTAAGTCTTGTACCGCTGCGTCCAGATAGAAACCTTCTCCGGCGAGTCACACAGAGAGAGTGACAGGCGATTGAATCGATTTAGCCTATAACTCACTGATATGAAAAAAAATCTTTTATTACTTCTTGGCACCGCTCTGCTTTTGACTGGGTGCCAATCGAATACCTTGAACGAACCTGATCAAGAAAGTTCACTGGATAAAAAAGTCTATGTTGCCGTAGAAAACGACAATGAAGTCTCCGTGGTGGATCCTACTTCAGGCATTGTTTTAAAGAGGGTAGAGCTTCCAGGAATGCCTCATAACGTCCAAGTTTCCCCGGATGGGGAAACGGTTTGGGTCACAGTGAATGCAATGGGTGAAGAGGAAGGTAAAAAAGAGGAAATGCATTCGAGCGAAAGCAATCTTGCAGAAGAAGATCAATTGATTGTTATCTCTACAGAGACGGAGCAAGTCATCCAAACGATAAAGTTAGGCACGGATCTGCACCTTGCCCATGTCGTGCTCAGTCCTGATAATCAATGGGCTTACGCAGCAGCACAAGAAGAAGGTGAAATCTTCATAGTAAACGCAAAAACATACACACTTGAAAAAACAATAGAGCTTCCAGAAGGAGCCGAGCCTCATGGTTTGCGATTAAATACCGATGGAAGTCTTGCTTACATCGCTCTGATGGGATCAAAAGGGATGGGTATTTTGAACCTTGGAACAGAGGCATTTGAAATTGTAAATTTTGAAGATGCGGTGGTGCAAACTGGAGTCACTCTTGATGGGAAGTGGGCATTCGCCTCTCTTTATTCCACCAAACAGTTGGGACTTTATAACGTAGCAACAAAAACGGTCAGCAAAGTGGCACTGCCAGAAGCCAAAGGACCAGTACAAGTTTATGCAACTCCCGATTCTCGTTATGTCTACGTTGCGGATCAAGGCTTTTACTTCGATCAGCCCACAAGCGATAAAGTTTATAAGGTCGACCTAGAATCTCAAGAGGTTGTGGAAACCATCATTGCTGGAGAGGGACCCCATGGAGTAGCCATTTCCAAAGATGGTTCACAAGTTTACATCACCAATATTGTGAGTGGAGACCTTTCCATTATTGATACAAAAACAGATCAAGTAATCAAAACCATCGAAGTAGGGGAAGCTCCAAATGGAGTGAGTGTTTGGGAACGAGAAACAAGTGAAGCATCGGTTTCTCTGACTGAGGTGGATGGCATCTCTCACTCACATGGAATAGCCGTAGCGATTGATGACCCAAGCAAACTGTATATTGCCACTCACGAAGGGCTACTGGTTTTGGAAAATGATAAGGATTTGTATCGAATTGGAACCACGACACACGACCTGATGGGCTTCACAATCAACAGCAAGGACCCTCTCACTTTCTACGCCAGTGGACACCCTTCGTTTGGTGGTAATAGTGGATTTCAAAAGACAACGGATGGTGGTGAAACATGGAATAAAGTATCGGACGGGATTGACGGACCTGTTGATTTTCATGCCATGACAGTCAGTCCAGTTAACGCGAATATTGTTTATGGTTACTTTTACTCGAAAATTCAAAAAAGCATCGACGGTGGCAAAACATGGTCACTGTTCACAAACCAACCGGAAAGCATTTTCAGTCTAGTGGCCGACAGCGTGGACGATCAAACCCTCTACGCAAATACGAAACAGGGAATTTGGATGAGTAAAGATGGCGGTGAAACTTGGACAATCCTTTCAGGGGATTTGGTATCCAGCGCAGTTTTGACATTAGTTCAAAATCCTCAAGATGCAAACCAAATGCTCAGTTTTTCCGATACATTTGGCCTAGCTTCCAGTAGTGATGCTGGAAAGACATGGACCTCTGTTTCAGGAACACCGAATGCCATTTTCTACTTCATGACTTATTCCTCTGCCGACCCTAAGTTTGTTTACGCTATAGATGAGAATAATAAGATCCATAAGAGTGAAGACAGCGGACTGAACTGGCAAAAAATCTACTAATACAATTAATACAATGAAAAAAATCTCACTTCTTCTCGCGTTTTTCATCCTCATTCTTCTAACGGCCTGTCGGAATACGACCCAAGAAGGTGCTGTAGGAGAAACTTCCGAAACACCTTTGGCCTCCAGCACTCAAATGGTAGAGCTGAAGGATGGCGACACCTACGATCTGGAATCCTCATTTATCGAAAAAGAACTCAATGGCTCACTCTACAAAATGCTCGCTTATAACGGCTCCATTCCGGGGCCAACCCTTAAAGTGAAGCAAGGCTCAACCCTCACCATAAACTTCACAAACAACACAGACATCGAAACCACTCTCCATTCGCACGGAGTACGTTTGGACAACGCT
>CAZAJN010000039.1:0-12128 GCA_964485555.1 uncultured Bdellovibrionales bacterium | reverse complement strand
TTTTGAATAGTTGTTAGCTTTGATTACTAACACTATCCTAACCTAGAAGCGGACATTTTTACTTCCTTGTACTAGGACATTATCATTTCCCTGTGACAGCTAGCAGTACAGCTAATGAACAAACGTTAAAATTTATGCTACAATAAAAATAATAAAGACGGGTGAAAACCACGTCTTTTTATTTATTTTTAATACAAAAAGCAATAGAATTTGGAACAACTAAGTTTATGCCAAAGCAAGAAAAAGATTTATCAGAAAGCAGAAAAGTTAGTGATCAAGGATTGATGCGCCAAGGTGCGGAATATGTTATCGATGAGGGTGCTGACAAGCCAAGATTAGAAGTTGAAAAATTTCAAATTGAAAATCAACAACTTATAATGCAACTTGAAAAAGGAGATAAGACCCTTTCTCTTGAGAGTGCACTGGAGGGCAAACGAAGAAAAGATGAATTTCCAGAATATGTACAGCTCGAATTAAGGGAGTCAGGAAAAAAAATTTATGCTGCACCTGGACAAGTGAAGAATGATGAGAAGGGTTTTTATGCTGGAAATATTTTTATGTTAACTGCATTAGAAGGTGGGAATGTGGTTCTTTGGGATACGTTATCTCTGGAGGATAAGAAGGCTGTGATCGATAAATTGTACGAATAATTTCTGTTAATTATAGTATTTTTTTATAATCTCACTTCTAACGGTATTAACTAAGCCGCTCCATTAAAAATAACAGCTCATTTTGAGTCGTATTTTTGTTGCCAGTGAATTAAAATTGAACTTTTTAAAATTTAGCATATTGTATGGTAAGATAATGAAAGAAAATGTTAAATTTGAATAATCATGATTAAGAAAGATATATTTGTGTTGCCTGGGACTATTCAGCGTGTGAAAAATTATGGATATGATGGATTGGATATCTGGATGAAAGATGAAGTGCTGTCCACAACATGTGCCAAAATTTTTATCGGCCACAGTTTGGGTGCAAGTTTCATTCTAAAATCAAATGTCAATCGCGATAGCAAATTTATTCTGGTTAATCCTTTGATTATCAAGAAATGTTTTGCTGCCCATTTTTTAAATTGGATAAAGTTTCTTGTTTTTGAAGGATTTGCAATTAATAAAGCTGTTCCAGCGAGGTGCTGGTGGCATACTTTCAAACAAATTTTGTCACTATTAAAAGTTGATGTTTTTAAAGAGATTAAAAACATTCCAAAAGAGAACATTTTTATAATTAAAGGTAAATACGATTGTTATTTTTGTGACAGAAAAAGTGCTGAAATATTAAAAAATGATAATTTTAATGTGATTGAAGTTGAGGCAGGTCATGATTGGAATGAAAATATCGCAAGCGTCGTAAAAAATATTATTAAAACATTCTAAACTTTCCCTCTAGTGTTTGTAGTCTTGCCATTTAGCATTTCGAACTCTGGAACATAAAAAACGACTTTGTGTAAAGCCGTTTTTGTTTTGCATTTAGGAATCATATAAAACCCTGTGTGCCAATCAGGGACTGCTTTTTCTAGAATAAATTAATGCAAGCAAGAGTATCAATATAGAGATAACATTTTGAAATTATTGCGATTAATCATAAAAATATGCAAAAAATAACACCATTTCTTTGGTTTGATAATGAGGCAGAAGAAGCAGTTGGGTTTTATGTTTCTGTTTTTTCTGATTCTAAATCTAAACTTGGAACCACAACACGCTACAATGATGCGAGCGTGGAAGTTTCAGGCAAGCCTAGCGGCAGCATTATGACAGTTGATTTTGAACTATATGGTCAGCAATTTATTGCAATTAATGGAGGTCCGGACTTTGAGTTTACTCCTGCTGTTTCTTTCATTGTTGCTTGTCAATCTCATGAAGAAGTTGAAAATCTTTGGGGGAAGCTTGTTGAGGGCGGATCAGTTCTGATGGAATTGGATAAATATCCATTTAGTGAAAAGTATGGATGGCTGAAAGATAAGTACGGTCTTTCATGGCAGCTTATGTTGTCTGTCAATAAAGATAGCGCTAAGCAAAAAATAACGCCATTTCTGATGTTCACTGGCAATAATGCCGGAAGGGCAGAAGAAGCAATTAATGAATATATAAAAATTTTTCACAATGCAAAAATTGCAAAAGTTGTTCGCTATGGGAAAGATGAAATGAATGAGGCAGAAGGCACAATAATGCATGCGATTTTTTCTCTCGAAGAACAGCAATTTGCGGCAATGGACAGTTCTTATCAGCACGGTTTCAATTTCAATGAGGCAATTTCTTTTTTGATCAATTGCAAAGACCAAGAAGAAATCGATTATTATTGGAACAAGCTAAAGGAAGGTGGAGATGAGAAAGCACAGATTTGCGGTTGGCTGAAAGATAGGTTCGGTGTTTCTTGGCAAGTTGCGCCAGACTTTTGGAAAAATATGTATAACGATACGGATCCAGAAAAAGCCAATCGAGCCATGAAAGCTATGCTTGAAATGAAAAAAATTGAAATTGAAAAACTAAAAAATGCTTTCAATGACAACTAAAAATGAACGTAAGGTGTTGCTAAATGGCTCAGCAAAAAAGACCCCCCGTGGTCTTTTTTGCTTGATTGAGTCAGAAGCAGTCTAATCTCAAGAGCACGTCCTGATCATTTTCAGAAATTTGTGATATAATTTTAACATGAAACAATCAAGAGAAATTAAAAATAAAAAAGGTTTCACATTGATCGAGTTATTGATTACGATTGCGATCATCGGAATTTTGGCTGGAGTAATTTTGGTTAGCACTTCCACATCCAGAACCAAGGCTAACATTGCAAAAGCTAAGTCGGACATCAATAGCATTGCTAAAGCGATCCAGATGGCGCAAATACAAACAGGCAAGGTTTTGCTTCAAATAACCGGCAGCAATTGCAGCGATTGTGTTTGTCGGCCAGCGTCAATGTCGGGACCAGCGCCTGATGATTTGAGGAATTTGCCGGCAACAAATGCTTGCTACACGAGGTGGATCACCACTTTGAATAATCTGGAAACTGTTTCGGGTGCAACCGGCCTGGCAGCATCATATGCGCGTGATCCATGGGGCTCGCCTTATCTTTTAGATGAAAATGAAAAAGAGCTTGGATGTACAAAGGATAATCTTTTAAGTGCGGGACCTGATGGAGATTTGACAACAACTAGTGACAACATCCATATTAATATTCCATTCATACAGTGCTTGAATTGATTGACAAGATGCATGTTAGGATTTACTTGCCTAAATTCTTGAATTCAAGACTTGCCGGTTAATGTTTATTTTTTAAAAACATTATTTTGGGAAAATTCATTTCAATACTAACTTTTCCGGGTGTTATAATCCATGAGCTTAGCCATGAATTTTTTTGCAGAATGCTTGGAGTTCGCGTCAAAAAAGTTTGCTATTTCAGACTTGGAAATCCGGCGGGCTATGTGATCCATGAATCTTCGAACAACTTCTATCAAGCTTTCCTTATCGCAATAGGACCGCTATTAGCGGGAACTTTTCTAAGCATGGCAGCTTTTACAGGAGGCAAGCACCAAGACATGTTTTTTCAAAAGTATGTTCTGATTTGGCTCGGAGTTTCCATCGCTGTCAATTGCATGCCAAGCAAAGGAGATGCCAAAAGCTTATGGCTTGAAAATTGGTTTCATTTCAAACGAAATGTCCTAGCAATTCTGGGGTTGCCCTTCACGGCGGCGGTTTGGGTTGTCAGCGCAGTAGATTCGATCTGGCTCAGGTTTTTCTATGCTTGTTTTTTGTTTTTCATCACTTGGTAGTCGCTAAGAACTATTTTTTATAAAAATAGCTTATTTGAGCCACAAAAGGCTCTTTTTGTGTGTTTCCTAACACTAAAAAGGCTTATTTGAGCCAAAACTCGCTTGTTATGGTTGACTGCACGTTTAAATTGTGATAATATAGTAGGTCGACAATGAAAGACTTGAAGTCGGCCCATTGACTGCAGAATTTTAGTGCAAGGCGGAAAATGGTTAAAAAGTAAGCTATATTTCATGCGTATTATCAGGATTGTTGTGATCTTGCTGGCCGCACTTGCGATCATTTTGCCGCAATTGGCCTCAGCAAACGAAACAATAAATACTGAAACAAAAACAAAAAGCACATTTTCATACATCTACAATTTGCTTGCTCCTGAGACTGTTCAAGCCGAGGAGGCAACTCAGTTGATTGAAGAGCAAATTGAAAAAGAAAAGACACCAGAAGAGATCAAAAGAGAAGCAATTTTGGCCAAATGGAGAGAGAAACAGACTGCTAAATGGACCAATCTTCCAAAAGAATCATTCACAATCAATGCTTCTGCCTACACTGCTTCAGCTGATGAATGTGATAATGATCTTGGAATAACCGCTTCTGGAATTAAGGTTCAGGCAAACAGAACCATTGCATGTCCTCCGGAGTTTCCTTTCGGTGCAAAGATTGAAATCGAAGGGATGGGAACTTATATTTGTGAAGACCGCGGCGGAGCAATTAAGGGGAACAAAATTGATATCTACATGGAAACAAAAACAGAAGCTTTTGCTTTTGGACGTCAGAATTTGATGGCGAAAGTAGTGGAGTAATCTAAAACACCTCGCAAGAGGTGTTTTAGATTTGGTTTGTTGACTGTGAGTGTATATTTTGATAAGCTGAAAAGGCATTATTGAGAAGGTCCGTTGGCCGAGTGGTTAGGCAGCGGTTTGCAAAACCGTCTACATCAGTTCAAATCTGGTACGGACCTCTAGTTGTATTCAAATTTATAGGATGGTATACTAATAATGATAGAAGCATTGTTACGTATTCCATCATGAACAGAAGAAAAAGTTGGACTCAGTCCGAACTCGAAGAAGCTGTTAAAAAATCAAAAAGTGTTAGGCAGGTTTTGGGTCTGCTTGGACTTAGACTTGCTGGTGGAAATTATACTCAAATAGGAAAGTATATAAAAGAATATAATATAGATACGACACACTTTACTGGAAAGGCCTGGAATAGAGGCATGATCGGAATTGGTAAGCCGAGAATAGAATTAAGCAAAATTTTGATTCAGGATAGTTATTTTCAAAGTTTCAAGTTAAAGAAAAGATTATTCGCTGAAGATCTTAAGCCTAAGCATTGCGAAGAATGTGGCTGGAATAAAGTTTCAATTGATGGAAGATTGCCGTTGGAATTGCATCATATAAATGGCGACTCCAGGGATAATAGAATTGAAAACTTGATAGTGCTTTGCCCTAACTGCCATAGTATAAAGTTATCGCACAGAGGATGCAATATTAAAAAAAGATGAGAATGGGCGGATGATGAAATTGGTATACATTCGACACTTAAAATGTCGCGTCATTTATGGCATGCGGGTTCGAGTCCCGCTCCGCCCACAATGAGAAAATTCCTTAGGGGATTTTTTTTATTTGTTTTAAAATAATAGAAATTTTTTTGAAATCTTCTTCAAACATCGCGCGCGTTTTTTTGTTTTGACGGGCAGCTGCTGGATGATAGAAGGGAAGTAGTTTCTTGATTCCTGCGTTTTTTATTTCAATATCAAATAGTTCTCCATGAACTTGTGATATTTTAGCTTCGGGCAAAAAACAGTTTAGGGAAAAGCGACCGAGTGTGATTATTATTTTAGGATCAATAATTGCAATTTGTTTTTCAAGCCAGGGGAGACACGCGGCAACTTCTTCAGGAAGAGGATCTCTATTCCCCGGCGGTCTGCATTTTAAAATATTTGTCAGATAAATATCTTCCCTTTTCAGATTTATTGATGCAAGCATTTTATCTAAAATTTTACCACTACTGCCAACAAAGGGAATTCCTGTTTCAGCCTCTTTTTTTCCAGGAGCTTCACCGATAAACATAATCTCAGCCTCCGGATTGCCCGCGCCAAAAACAACATGCGTAGCGTCGCAGTGAAGGATGCATTGAGAGCATGATAACATAAACGTATTTAATTGATTAAGTTTTTCTTTTTTTGTCATAGCTATATTTTGTCATTCCGGGCTTGACCCGGAATCCAGGATTTATTTCATCTTGCAAAATCTTTGCTGTTTCTTTTTCGAAATCATATATTAGAAATATGTCATGCTGAATTCATTTCAGTATCTTGAGTTTTTACGCATTTAGATCCTGAAGCAAGTTCAGGATGACAAAACTATTTTAATCCATTGACAAGTATCAGTTGAAATTTATAATCATTAGTATCTAGCACTGCGAATGTCGGTGGATAATATTGATTGGCAACATTTCCAGGATTTAGCATCTCGCACTCCTTGATATTGCCACTCATTCTGTTTTCACCTTGAATTTTTTCTGTCCAAGGCTTGTGGGTGTGACCATAAAAAACATAGTCAAACTTACCTTCCTCTGCAAGACTTCGTGCATAAGCAGGGAAGTGCACGAAAGCCATTTTTTTGTTGGCGATTTCTACTTCACCATGTTTGGAAAAAATGTTGATCGATTTGTATTTTCCATCTGAAAAAGGATAGTCGGCGGCATGCCCTTGGTCCATGTTTCCGAATGTCCAAAAAATGTCTCCGGAAAAATTTTCACGAAGGTAATCCAGTGTTTCGATTTCAGCCAGGTCTCCGCAGTGAATAAGTTTTTCAATTTTTTTCTCTCGACACCAATCCAAAACTTTTTTCAGGTTTGGAATGTTGTCATGAGTGTCTGAGATGATTGCGATGAGCATAATTGTATATACAATGTCATGCTGAACTTGTTTCAGTATCTATTACATATGGATCCTGAGATAATTCGGGATAACAGTTTTTTTAGTAATAAATATCTTCCTCTGTCGCAGCTTGAGGTTTTTGATTTTCAAGATTTTTGTCTTGGCTGTTAAGTTGTTCGGGTGTGAGACTTTTGTCCCAGAGAAGTTTGTAGAGTTCTTTCATGGATTGGGCGTAGTCGTCGCTTTCGATGATGAAACCGAAGCCTTCCTTGCGAGAACTTAGAATAGCCACTTTGTTATCATAGATTCCAATAGCATTTGGAATGTTCATATCCTTGGGAGAAAAACGCACATCGCGCAAAGTTTTTTTGAAAGTGGTTGAATCTTGATATTTGTATGAGTCAATCACGAGATCAGAAACATGGATTGAACGAATCCAATAATTCTTTTTTACTTTGAGCTCAACATAGTGCTCCATCCACTCGGTGCCAACTGTTTCCAGAACTGACTTCATGGGAGAAATCCAATCAGCATTATTCGTTGAAGATTTCAAAGCTTCCATATATATTTCACGCAGACCTTCTTTGCCTTCATAGAAGGTGATTTTCGGTTTGGCGAATCCGACGTTGTTGATCGATTTAAGTTGGGGGAGGATTTCCTTGAGCGCTTTTTCCTTCTCTTTGATGGTTGCAAGCAAGTTTTCTGGTTCGGCGGCCAGGTATTGCTTTCTTTTTCCTTTGGTAGTCGTGTGCATCAGACCTTTTCCCTTGAGACTTTCCAAAATTTCATATACAGTGCTGCGTTTGATGTCGGCCTTGCTGGCTATATTTTGAATATTGGTCGGCCCAAGCTCAAGGCAGGCAAGGTAGATCCTTGCTTCTTTATCATTGAGCCCGATATTTTGAAGTTCGTTTTTTAGTCTTTCCATAATGCTTTGTCATCTCGAGCGCAGCCGAGAGATCTTACGGGGGCTCAGATTCTTCGACTCTCCGTCTGCTGACGTATCGCTCAGAATGACATAAATAGGGTTATGTATAATTATATTTTAGCAAATAACGGCGAAAGTGTCAATACTTAGTATATGAAAAGAGCTTATAATAAGGTAAATATAGCAATTATTCAAAATAATAGTCGCTATTGTTGACGTTTGACGTCAGAACTGCTATACTACGCTGTTACGATGAATTAGCAAACAAGAAACATCGCAACTAGTACATTGAAAATCAACCAATGACATAAAAAGGAGAATGCCATGAAAGCTAAGAAATTTAATTCCTACGTTGAAAATGGCATGGAGATAAGTGGTTTCTGTGTTGACGGCAAGGTTCATTTCACTAAGTATACAGGTTTGGGAAATAACTTTTGTGATCACTTTCGCCCTTGCGATGGCACATGTCAGAAGCATGAATATGAGGTGCCAGAAAACGTTGCAAATTTGGTTACACATTATACCCGTAACAATTTTACTGGTGATAAATTCAACGCTAATGCTATCGGCGAAATCAGAAACGCTTGTAACTATGAACCGTGGGATAAGCGTACATTTAATGAATCTTATCCTCGTTGGACTGAAAATTGGAAATTGGTTGAATAATTTTTTGGCAAGGAAGTTGAAACTAACTTCCTTGCCTCTCTCATTGAGTTCACTTGAAAAAGTGAATTCATAGGAAAAAATTTATTTTAAATCGGACCTACATAAAGGAGAATGACCATGGCCAGTGACTTCTACAAGTATTTCGGTATGGCAGGGAA
The DNA here is from genome assembly GCA_964485555.1 of uncultured Bdellovibrionales bacterium. GTDB lineage: Bacteria > Patescibacteriota > Minisyncoccia > Moranbacterales > GWC2-37-73 > GWC2-37-8. Next base: position 3,737 of record CAZAJN010000039.1, on the reverse strand, counting down.
CAAGGAAATTCAGGTAGTCTACGAGAATTACCCGAAGCACCACTCCTGCAGTGATGGTATCCACAGCATTATGTTTTTTGATGGCAGTTCTATTACTACTGAAGAAGCAGCAGCTGTTTCTGACTTAATAAAGGAAGGAAATATTGAGCTGGAATACTTGGAGCATCTGAGTCCAAGCGGTGACTGTGACGGTCCGATGTATGAGACTGGTCATGGCTCTTCCGAATGTTGTCCGTGCTGTGGTCGTCCTTTTGATGACTAGCAGAAATGCACTTTCATGAATCCAAATAGGAGGAATACAATGAGCGGGTTGAGGCAGGCATGCATCTTGATTCAAGAGGAGCCCATCGTGAGAAAAGCCAAACCTTTTTTGATCATTCATGATCATGGTCGAGTGTTTTTCACTTATGGCACTAGTGCGCGGGAGTTGAAAAAAGAGCACAAGGCTAATGGTGAAAAACTGATATTCTGCAAACAGCTCTCTGGTGCACTTTTGCCACTTGGCATGCTGGCTGGAGATGATAGGAGTGAATTCTCTCAGGCTATGGAGGAGTTTATGACCGATATGGTCAGAGAGATCGCCGGCATGGTTAAATAAAAACTGAGGCGCTGTCCAATGTGACAACGCCTTTTTATTTGCCAAATGTATATGTTTGTATACATTATTGACATAAAATGTATATGTTTGTATACTTTTAGTATAAATAGTATAAATTTGAAAATAATGGACAATAAGCTGATTTCAATTGGAAAGGTGGCGAAAATATTGGGAATTACCACGACAACTCTTCGCAGGTGGGACAAGAGCGGTAAACTTAAGTCTTTGCGAACTCCAACTGGCAGAAGGGCATATTTGCTCTCTGAAATCGAAAAAATGAGCATGGTTTCTACTTTCTCTATTGCTTCAGGCTGGCTGAACAATGAAAAGGGAGTTGAGCCTTTGGAAAATTTTTATTGCCAGACTGGCGCTGTTTTTCAAATAAGGCTGATTGAAATGGAAGGTTTGCTGATTGCATTGCCAGGATTTGAAGAAAAATTTTCGTTGATTGTGGCTGCGGTGGGTGAAATAGGAAACAATTCCTTTGATCACAATCTGGGAAATTGGCGAGATGTTCCAGGAATTTTTTTCTCATATGATTTGGACAAAAAAGAAATTGTGTTGGCTGATAGAGGACAAGGAGTTTATAAGACACTAAAAAGAGTTAAGCCTGAGATTGCTGATGATAAAGATGCTTTGAAAGTTGCTTTCACGGAAATTATTTCAGGAAGAGCTCCAGAGGAAAGAGGCAATGGTCTTAAGTTTGTGAGAAAAGTTGTGGCGCTAGCAGACATGGAACTTCAGTTTCAAAGCGGAAAGGCGATTTTAAATATTGAAAGAAAATCTTCGGAGCTTTTTATTAAAAAGGCTGACAATGAAATCAAAGGTTGCTTGATAAGGATTAAATTCTAAAAATATATTTTACAAACATATGATTATCGAATTAAAAAAATTTGGAACCACGCTTGTTTCTCGGCAGACTGGAAAAGAAGCATTGGCAGCATTTTTGCCAACATTGGAAGGCGTTGATGAAAATGAAATTGTTGAAATTTCCTTTGAAGGTGTTTTGACGTTTTCACCATCTTGGGGCGATGAATTTTTGCGACCTTTGCATGAACGATTTGGTGATCGTTTGATTTTGCACCCATCTTCAAACCAATCCGTAATACTTACGATTGAATTACTTGAAGAGATTAATAAAATAAAATTTGTGGTAAAGAAATGATTCGTTTTGCATTCACCGCAAAGAATGCGCTTCACAACGTGACCGCCGTCTTTTTTATTTTGTATTAAAATGGCTCAGATCTTTCGACTTCGCTACGCTTCGCTCAAGATGACATGTCACGAAAAGATTTGATCAGTGCAATATCCTCTTTGACGAAATCATATTCTGTTTCGCAGATCATAGTGATGTTTTTCTCATTAGCGAAAGCCACAATATTTTTGAAAGCTTCTTCGCCGATCAGGCCTTTGCCGAGATGTTCGTGGCGATCTTTGCGAGAACCGAATTCTGTTTTGCTATCGTTGGTGTGTATTAGTTTTATTTTCTCTAGTCCCAGTTCAGTGTCTATTTTTGCAAGAGTATTTTTGAAGTCGCGCCAGTCGTAGCCGGAAGCAAAAGAATGTTGGGTGTCGATGCAAATGCCAGTGAGTTTGGGATGATTTATTTTTTCCAATATGTAGGCAATTTCCGAAAAAGTGTCGCCCATTATTTTTCCTGATCCGGCCGCATTTTCAATCAGGAGTTCGGCGCTACCCTCGTATCCTTCGAGAGTTTTGGTCAGCATCTCGACAACTTTGTCCGATGCTTCACGCTCTGAGAGTGTTCCTGCGCTTCCGAGATGGGTCATGACATATTTGGCACCAAGAAGACTTGCTCTTTCGAGTTCATCGCGGACCACGCTGACACTGCCGTGACGGATGCGGTTATTTTCAGAGGCGAAATTGATGTAGTATGGCGTGTGAACAACCACTTCCTTTATTTGGAATTTGTTTTTTGCAATTTGAAATTTCTCACAAACTTCAGTTGTGAGCTCAGGCGCTTTGCCACCTTGCGGCGAGCGTGTGAAAATCTGCATGGCTTCGCAACCGAGTTCAGCGGCTCTTTCGGGCGCATTGAAAACTCCTCCAGCAATTGAAACGTGACAACCTATATACATAAATTTTCAATTTCTAATTTCCAATTTGCAATCAATGATCAAATGTCTTAATTTTCAAACACTAGCTCATTAAAAATTCAATCAAAAATCGAAATTCATAAGTCCGAATTAAGTCTGTATGCTCTTATTATACTTTATACAACTTAAAAGGGACAATTTATGTTGGACAAGCGGTAAAAAATGTGCTATAATTAGATATAGCTTAAAAAAGCGGGTGGAAAGCCCGCTTTTTGTCTTTAAAAAAACCAAAATGAATCCAAAATACAACAAAGAGGACACTATAGTGATGAGCGATTTTCACCTTGGCTCAAATAAGAGCAAGACCAAGGAAATAATTCGTTTTTTGGCCGAGCTCGTGAAAGAGCCACCCAAGAGATTGGTTTTGGCTGGAGATGTTTTTGAGCTTTGGAGCACGAATTATAAAAAAATTGAAGATCATGAGCATCGCGTGATAACGTTGGTGGCTCAGTTGTCAGAATTGGGAACAAAAATCGTCTATATCCCCGGCAATCATGACAGGGCTTTTTGGGCATTTTCCAAATTCACTTTCGGCAAGATAAAAATGAGAAATGAATACATCGTCAGACATAATCATCATAGATATCTCGTGATGCATGGTGATGAGTTCGATGCTTTCACTCGGAACCATATCGTAATTTCGATACTTCTCGACCAACTTTACATTCTACTTGTCAAGATTAATACTATTGTAAGATTTTTTTCACGTTCAAAAAAATCACTTTCAGCTGAAAAGCATTCCAAAAAATATGCGGAAATGGTTGCCAAAATAAGAAGGCTTGCAGTCTCTTATGCTCGCTCGCGAAAATTAAGCGGCATAATCATCGGGCACAGCCATTGGCCAGAAATTCTGATTGAGCCAGATGGAGTTGTCTATGCAAATTCGGGAGATTGGATTGATAGTTGCAGCTATGTCGTCATCGGAGATCAAGTGCATTTGGAATACTTCAAATAGAAAAAAGAATCACGAACCTTGCCTACCGCCCGCCCGTCCCGCCGGCCGGGCCCGCCGCCCGCCCCGC
>CAZAJN010000038.1:0-21387 GCA_964485555.1 uncultured Bdellovibrionales bacterium | reverse complement strand
GAACAGCAGTGCTTCCGCGACTTCCTTTGTGACGTGGAAGTTGAACATGACCAGTCCGCCGAAAATTGCCAGCGGATCACCGATCACCATCTTCTCGGTAGCTATAATCGGATCAGTTGCCGAAAAGGCTGCGCCGCAGGCGTTGCCATGTTTTACTGCCAGGGCGACGTAGGGTACATACGGGGTTTCGCCGCAGTGCAACTCGAATGTTGCTGCGACGTGGGTGATGGTCTGGAGAAGGCGGTCGAGGTCGCACATGTTGTTGTAGCTGGGCTCGTTTCCTGCAACCAGGCGGAAGTTGGGTAATGCCAGGGGATCGCCGTTGTCGGTGTCGTAGAGAGCTCCCGGCATCTGATAGCCGTTCTCGCCATATTTGCAAGTGAGAACCTTTTTACCGACCATGCCGGCGTAGTTGCCCTTGCCATGGTAGGTTGCGGAAGCGATGCAGTAGTCGGCGACGGTGGCTTCAGCTTTGGCCACGAGGCTGGTGATGAAATTCTCCCTGTCGGGCTCGCCGTCTTTGAGCCACTGGATGACAGTGGTTCTGTCGAGGGGATCGCACATGACGATGCGCCGGCCCTTGGCTGCACTGCGCAGCATAGTCGGGCCACCGATGTCGGTCTTGTCGATCACGGATTCTATAGTGCTGTCGGGCTTGCTGATTTCTTCCTTGAGCGGATACATGTTGACGCAGACGAGGTTAAGCCAGGGAATGCCGAGACTTTCGAGTTCGGCGATGTCCAGGTCGATGTTTCTTGCGAGCAGTCCGGCATGGACTTCGCGGGAAAGGGTGACGACCCTGTGGTCGAGAATGGCTTCTCCGCCGACGAGTATTGAAACGTCTTTTACGGGAATGCCAGCCGCGGCGATCACCTCGGCGGTGCCGCCAGAAGAATAGATCGTGTAGCCGAGTTCAACCAGCGAACTGGCGAAGGGCACAATGCCCGTCTTGTTATACACAGACAAAAGCGCATTTTTCTGGTTCATTGTAGCTTCTCCTTTGAGATTGAATTTCAGATAACTTCGCGAATTACTTCTCCTCCTTTCATTTTTTAACAGCAATCAATTTTACTACATATTTTTAAGTTGCAGTTCTGCTAAAAGCAGTTTTTCAGAATAGCAAATATATGTATTTTAATCAATACCAACTCATTTTTTATGGTGGTAAATGATTTTATTGTTAAGAACGCTTAAAATGTTGTATACTGTAAAATACTGCAAACGGAAAAACTGTTTTGACAAATGTTCGCAGGCTGGCTGCTGCGGGACTAACAATCTAACAAGGCTAAAACCTATTTTTACTATGGCAAAATGGACGCTAAGGCAGACAAAAGAAATTCCGGGAACTTTTTCATTATCACTTCATCCATGGCTTGCAAAACTTCTGTATTCCCGAGGAATTGAAGAGGAAAAAGAAATACAAAAATTCATCGCTCCCAATTACGAAACGGATTCGCATGATCCGTTTGGTTTTGATGACATGGAAAAAGCTGTCGAAAGAATTAAGTTGGCCAAGGATGAAAAACAGACAGTGGCAATTTTTGGAGACTACGACGCCGACGGCATAACATCTTCCGCAATCATAAAAGCCACTTTTGATGACCTGGGCATTTCATCTTTCGTCTATATTCCTGACAAAAAAATCGAGGGTTACAGCATGAATTCGGCGGCTGTGGAAAGTTTCAAAGAAAAGAACGTGAAACTCATCATCACGGTTGATTGCGGAATAACCAGCATAGTCGAAGTCGAAAAAGCGCGCTCTTTCGGCATGGATGTGATCATTACTGATCATCATCATGTTCCAGGAGTCGTTCCTGATGCTTATGCCACCATCAATCCTCACGCTCCGGAATCCAAATATCCTTTCAAAGATTTGGCGGGAGTTGGTGTGGCATTCAAAGTCGTGCAGGCTGTCTACATGAAATTGATGCCTGAAAAAATTGAACAAACCAAATGGATGCTTGACTTGGTTGCTATCGGAACAATTGCGGATTGCGTGCCATTGGTTGGTGAAAACAGATTATTTGTCCGCTATGGCTTGGTGGTGCTCTCCAAAACTCGAAGAATCGGCTTGAAGGAATTGTTCACTGTCGGCAGAATCATCATCGATGAAAATACAATGCCTGACACGACCAAGGTTTCTTTCTATATCGCTCCTCGCATCAACGCGGCTGGTCGCATCAATCATGCCAACCTCGCATACAACTTAGTGGTGGAAAAAAACGTTGCCTTGGCTCGCGATTTGGCTTTGGAATTGGAAGCCAGCAATTCTCAGCGGCAGAAAGTGACTGAAACTGTCGTGAAAGAAGTTGAAGTTTCGGCGGAGAACATGTATAAAGACAAAAAATTCATCTTTGCCATTGGCGAGCATTTCCCGATCGGAGTGGTTGGATTGGTGGCAGGGAAGATTGTGCAAAAATTCAACAAACCGACAGCAATTTTTCAAAAAGGTGAAAATGAAAGCAAGGGTTCATTCCGTAGCATTCCACAGATCAACATCATTGAAACGCTCGGACAGTGCAAAGACCTTCTGGTCAGATTTGGAGGACATTCGCAAGCTGCGGGAGCAACAGTTTCCAATGAAAAACTGGAAGAGTTTTATGAAAAAATGAACAGACTTATTTCTGAGCAACTTGAAGGAGTTGATCTGGCGGAGGAAATCATGGTGGATGGAGAAATTATGGCTGAAGAGGTTGATTTCAATCTGGTTGAAGGCTTGGATAAATTGAAACCATTCGGAGAAGGGAACAGCGAACCTATCTTTTTGATGAAAAATTTGATTGTGAGAGAAAAAAAGACAGTGGGAAGCGGGGAAAAACATATCAAATTGTTTTTGTCTCCATCTGATGGTTGCCCGAAACTTTTCGAGGCCATCAGTTTCAACGGCTATGCAAAATTCGCGCACATCAACATCGATGACCAAGTTGATATTTTGTGCAACATCCAAAAAGATGAATGGAATGGGAACAAAAAAATACAGTTCACCTTAATAGACGCGAATATTAGTTCATCAAGTTCATAAAATTCATCAAGTCTATCAAGTTAAAGAAAGAAGCTATATGAAAATCGCTTTCGTGCATGATTATTTGGTTCAATATGGTGGCGCTGAACGCGTGCTGGAGTGTTTGACTGAGATTTATCCCTACGCTCCGATTTATACGATTGTCTATAACAAAGATGCCATGCACGGCGTTTTTACCGACAAATTGATTTACACCTCATATTTGCAAAAAATACCTTTTGCCAGAACTTGGCACAGAATTTTTCCGCTTTTGATGCCGCCAGCAGTTGAGGAATTTGATTTCTCTGCCTATGACGTCGTTTTCAGCGATTCGTCGAGTTATGCTAAAGGCATAATCACTGGGCCTGAAACTTTGCACATCTGCTACATGCACACCCCGATGCGCTATGCTTGGGATGATTGTCAAAAATATACACGCGATTTTTATTTTCCAAATCTGATTAAGAAAATGATCCCTTTTGCCATGAACTACATACGCATCTGGGACAAAGTCAGTGCGGATCGGATTGATACGTGTATTGCAAACTCAAACTTTGTAGCTCAGCGCATCAAAAAATATTATCACAAAGATTCAGTCGTGATTCATCCTCCGGTTGATACCAAGAAATTTTCGTTACCTGGAAAGATCGAAGAGGGAAAATATTTTCTGATGGTTGGTCGCCTGATCGCATACAAGCAGCACGCCATCGCCATCAAGGCTTTCAATCAATTAGGTTTGCCGCTCAAGATCATCGGACGCGGACCGGAACTGAAGCGTCTCAAAAAAATAGCCGGGCCAACAATTGAATTTCTAGGTCGGGTTGAGGATGAATTTCTTAGTGATCACTACGCCCAATGCAAAGCTGTCATCTTTCCGCAAGAAGAGGATTTCGGAATCGTGGCCATTGAAGCTCTTTCATGTGGCAAGCCGCTCATCGCATATCGAGGTGGCGACATCCCTGAGCATATGGAGGAAGGCAAAATGGGAATCTTTTTCGATCAGCAAAACCCAGAATCTATCATGGAAGCTGTTAAAAAATTTCAAACTCTTTCTTTTGATTCAAAATACATTCGTTCGAAAGTTGAAAAATTCGACCGCGAGATTTTCAAGCAAAAAATAAAAGCGTTTATTGAGAAAGCGGTGGGGGAGCATAAAAAGAGCTTGTAAAGTTTATAAGCCCATAAACTTATAATGCTTGAAAATTAAAAAGGCAGCCTCGGCGATGTTTCGCCTGGGCTGCTTTTCGTCATAGTAGTGGGAGTGACTTTTTCTTTACATACGCTATGGATTCATACGGTATGTATGTCTTTATGATCTGTCTTACGCTGCACTCATCGTTAGGTGGCACTTCTTCAGCGACGATTAAGTAGAAAAGGCCGATTTTTTCGATGTAAACATCCTTGATGTAATCACCGGATTTCAACGCGATGCAGTTGATATGAGTTGAATTCCTTCTGATTCTCTTCAAGATGAATATCATTACAATTGCCTCAAGCATAACCCCCCCTCCCTGGATTTAGTGGACTCTTAATTCGATGATGTCATCAATAGTGAAAGTGTGTCCGCTCAGATGCTCATCATCTTCAGCTTCCATTTCGCATCCGATGCCATCGAAAGCATAAATAATACAATCGGTTTGAAATTCATGACCATCTTTGAGTTTGAGAGAGTCTACCGTTTTTCCTTGTTCTAAATGCAATAATATATTTTTTATAATCTCGTCCCCTTTCCATTTGAGGCATAAGTTTCTCCTTTGGCTCAATCGAGCTATTTTTGATATGCTACTGTAAACGAACCACGATATCCAATTATACTCCTTTTTGACCCAAAAGTCAATAGTGCACAAATCCTCTCCGTGCTGTATGATAAAAAAACCAGCAAATGAGGAGGGACAAGAATTATGAATTATGAATCAATTTAAGCTGCATTTTGCTGAAAAGCTAAGAAGCTAATGCCTAAGAAGCTGTATGCGCATTGGAATCGACATACGCTGTCTTACTGACGGCAAAAGAACGGGAGTGGAAGAATATACCATCAATCTGCTGGAAAATATTTTTGAGCTGGACAAGAGAAATGAATATATCCTTTTCACGAACTCCTATCACGAATCTCATTTCGATGAGAGGATTTTTGCGCATTTCAAAAATGTCAAAGTCAGACGCTTCAGATTTCCAAACAAGCTTTTGAATTTTTGTTTCTGGTATCTGCGCTGGCCGTTGGTCGATCACATGTTGGGCGGAGTGGAAATTTTCTTCATGCCGAACATCAATTTCATCGCGCTTTCCAAAAAAGTGAAATTGGTGCTGACAGTGCACGATCTTTCCTATGAAATCTTTCCTGAAACTTTTTCTTTGAAAAGAAGGGCCTGGCACAGTTTCATTCATCCGCGAAATCTTTGCAAGCGCGCAGATCAGATCATTGCGGTTTCAGACTCCACCATGGCTGATGCCATGACCAATTTCAAAATCGGAGAGGAAAAAATTCAGAGAATCCATAATGGTGTCAGTGAAGAGATGACACAACTTGATCGCAACGATCCAAAGCTCATGGAAGTCAAAGAGCGATATCATTTGCCGTTCAATTTTATTTTTTATCTTGGCACGGTCGAGCCGCGCAAGAACATTCCAGCCATTGTCAAGGCTTTTGATCAATTGAAAAAACTCGGCAAGCCTGAGCTTAACAAATATAAATTGGTCATTGCGGGTGGGATGGGATGGAAAATACAAGATATTTTGAAAGCTGGCAGGGAGGCGGAGTTCACTGCCGACATCATCTTCACCAGTTGCATAACAAATGAGGACAAGGCTGCCGTCTACACCCTGGCTTCACTTTTCGTCTATCCTTCATTTTTTGAAGGATTTGGAATCCCGGTTTTGGAGGCGATGCGATGCGGAGTTCCGGTCATCACGTCCAATGTATCTTCTTTGCCGGAAGTTGTCGGCTCTGGTGCTATCATGATAGATCCAGACAAGCCGGATGAATTATATCTGGCGATGAAAGAAGTTTTGCTTGATCGAGAATTGAGCGCACATATGGAACTTCAGTCTCCCAGGCAGGCTATCAGGTTCAATTGGCGCACCTCGGCTCGCGAAACCCTGAGTGTTTTCGAAAAAAGTTTGGAAAGGTAATGCTGTCTATGGTAAGATGTATGAAAAGATTTAATATTTCACTTTAATAAAGTTATGGGAGGAATGGAAATTTTTATAGTTGTTTTCGGTTTGATTATTTTTGAAGTCATCAGCAGTGTCGACAATGCGATTATCAATGCGCACGTGCTCAAGACACTGCCTTCAAAATTCCGCAAATTCTTTCTGCTTTGGGGAATGTTGATCGCTGTTTTTGTGGTGCGAGGCGTCTTGCCATTTCTGATTGTTTGGTTGGTCAATCCTGCGCTTTCGCTTGGCGAAGTTTGGAGTTTCGTTTTTTCCAATGATCCACGCATAACTGAATATGTCGAGCAATCCAAGGGAATACTACTTGTCGGAGGAGGAATTTATCTTTTCCTAATATTCTTGTCGTGGCTTTTTTTGGAAGAAAAGAAGTATGCTTTTTTGGTGGAACATTTCATTCACAAGAGAAGCGCCTGGTTCTATGCCGTTTCCTCATTGGCGGTGACTGCTATTGTTTGGGCGGCTCTCAAGATTGATCCGATGCTGGCCTTTGCCGCTTCAATCGGAAGCACCGCCTTTTTCATCACCGACGGATTCAAGAAAAATGCGGAAGAAAAAGAACAAGAACTTTTGACTTCAAGTGCCAGCGCCTGGAGCAAGATTTTGTATTTGGAAGTCTTGGACGCCTCATTTTCAATAGACGGCGTGATCGGAGCTTTTGCCTTCACTGTTTCTGTGCCGCTCATTCTTCTCGGAAATGGAATCGGAGCGATCGTTGTCAGGGAATTGACAATCAGAGGAATGGGAATAATTACAAGGTTGGCATATCTGAAAAACGGAGCGATGTATTCAATCGGAATGCTTGGCGGAATTATGGTGCTTGAATCGCTCGGACAGCACTATCCATTTTGGCTGGCACCGCTCAACACCATCTTGCTTCTGGCATTCTTCCTTTTTCTTTCGTACCGAGAAATCAGACTTTCAGCGCAGGCGGTTTAGGGAATACCTTGCAAAAAACAGGCAATGGTTGCAGTTATTGGCTACGTCGCAGAAAAGCCGTCTTTTCAAGGAATCGTTATTGCATAAATATACATATCTGTTATTATAAAAAACCGCATCAACACGGTTTTTGTAGCTTGAAAAGTGAATGAATTTACATACATCAGAAATTAAATTGGATGAAGGAGGAATGGTTGGTAAGTAGAGTTTTTTCGCGAACAAGATGTATTTAAAAAAATCCGACGGAGGTGGGTGAAATGGCAATGATTCTTAGAGGCACAGATTTTGGTCCCATATGGGGAGCATCAGGCGCAACAAACTTTGATGGACGTGGCTGGAGGCAACATAAATTTTTCAGAGTCATTTCTCCTCAAGGATTTAATCTCGAAGGGTTAACTGAAACTGGAAAAACAATGACGCTTCTACCACGTGACGGAAAATCTCCAGGCCAAGGAAACATGCCGCTTGATGACGACTTGCAGCCCAGCGAGATGAAGCCTAAGTGCATCAGGGTCTTTCCTCTTCTCTGCGTATGCGTGAATGCGGTAGGTTTGACTGGCTGGGGTGCGGTTCGTACTCTCGAACTGGTAACACTGCACGAAAAAACGAAGCCACACGTGCTTTCGTTCATGTCGCTGGCTGCCTCTCCCGAGGAGCGTATTGCAGAATTCAAGCAGTTCAAGGCCGAGCTCAAGAAACGGCTGCATAAATTCAAAGGCAAGATAGCTCTCACGATTAACATCTCTTGTCCAAACACAAACCACTCGCCAAAGGATATTGAAAAAGATTGGCGACCAATGCTTAATGAAGCACAAGACCTCGACATTCCTGTTGGAATCAAATTCGGACCCGAGATTACCGGACAAACTATCTTTGATGTGGATCAGAGTGGTCTGGCTGACTATGTTGTTGTCAGTAACACCCTCAAGGTTGGAAACGAAGTTGAAGGGTTCAGTTGGCGCTGGGCATTTGGACTGAGAAGTTTCGTGTATTCGCTTTTGGGAAAAATGTATTCACCTTTGAAAAAATTTGGAGGAGGTGGATATTCAGGTCCAAAACTTCGTCCGATAAATATCAGAACAATAGAGGAAGCTCGCGCATTGGGCGCCAAGATTCCGATCATGGCTTGCGGCGGCATTTCGAAACCAAGACATTTGGTGGAATATGTCGAAGCGGGGGCAAATGGGGCAAAAGTTGGCACTGCCTTAATCCTTCGTTTTTGGAAAATGGCTTCACTGATAAAGACAGCCCACGAAATATTTTAGGGGAGGAAAGTATGTCAAAAAAAATAAGGATCAAGAAGGGTTTCGACGCCCACGTACATTTGCGTCGCGGAGGCATGATGGCAGACGTCCTACCTTTTACGGCTAAGCAGTTCGCAGGTGGCGTTACTATGGGTAATCTGCCTGGAGGCGACGTTCTCGACACCCTCGAGAAAAACCTGGCGTATCTTGGAAGGGTAAAGGCTCTTGAGCCATCGTTCAATGCAGTGGTTCCGCTCATGGTGACGCGTGAACTATTGGAACGCGCAAATGTTGTAAGACCGGCTATCAGAGGTGGCGTCAGAGTTTTCAAATTCATTCCCGGTGGGCTCACGACGAACGGTGCAGATGGTCTCACATTGTACGACTTATATTCATACTCCTTTACTAAATTGCTTAAGGAGTTAGAGGAACAAAGCGTGGTCTTCTCTTGCCATTTTGAAGTCGGTACGAGCAGGGTTTTCAATGATTCTCCTGTCCCGATGTTCTGGCAAGAACAGGAGGCCATTCGGTTTCTTCAATACCTGCTCGAAAAGTATCCGAAGTTGAAGATTGTGGTAGAACACGCATCTTCATGCGCCATGATCGACTTCATCGAGAAAGTATCGGAGAGATATCAGATCGCTGCCACCCTCACGCCGCACCATGCCATGGTTAACTACTGGGATGTTTGCAATCCTGACGGTGAAATCTTTGATCCGCTGAAATACTGCAAACCTGTTGCCAAGCAGGAACAGGACATCAAGGCAGTGAAGTTGGCCATGTGCAGTGGCAATCCTCGCTTCTTTGCAGGAACCGACAGCGCACCTCATCTGTACGAAGTGAAATTGTCGCAGAAGAGCGCCGGAATTTTTTCCGCGCCGGTGGCCATGCAGACCTACGCGGAAATCTTCGATGAGCTGGGTCGCCTGGAATACATGGAAAACTTCGCTTCTGTTTTCGGTCCGCAGTTCTACGGAGTCCAACCCAGCAATGAGAAACTCACGCTGGTGAAAAGCTCTGAAAAAGTTGCAACCGCGCTCTATGATATTCCTGTTTTCAGGGGAGGTGAAGTCATCCCTTGGAGTATCGAGCAATAGGCCAATGCGCCATTTTATTTAATGCGCTCCTTTCGTTAAAAGCGAAGGGGGCGTTTTTTATTGCATAAATATAGATACCTGTTATTATAGTATACTGCCTCAGGGCAGTTTTTGAACCTTGAAAAAAGAATGAATTTACATATAAGTTAGTAATTAAATCTCTCAAAAGGAGGATTATTGGCAAGGGGCGAAGGTTTTTTTTAATGTCGTATAACCGAAAAAGAGGAGGATAGAAGATGTCAGCAATGAGCCATATCATTCCGCATCCGGGAGAAGATCTTCTGGAACTTGGGAAGCGCTGCGATGCAGTTTACGTCTGTCCGAAAGTTGGTTTCCGGCGAATGGGGCCACTGGTAGTCTATGCAGGTTTAGACTCCAAGGGGCGAAACCTCGTCGGTGACATTTACTTCAACTTTCGGAGGATCGAACAATATCCGAAAGCTGTCAAAGCCTTTGCTGAGACGGCATGCCAGAAGCTCAGTGATCAGAATCTGATGGACATGTTCGATACGTTCTGCGCACTCCCTCAAGGCGGTCGAACACTTGGTCAAAAGATGGCAGACATTACCGGCAAGCGTTTTACCTATCCTGACAAAAAGCCGAAACCGACCGAGGTTGGCAAGAAGCAAGAATACTTCTGGGATCTCTCCCAGTTCGATTTCGAACCTGGCGAACGTGTCGCGATCGTCGATGACGTCTTCAACAACTTCCAAAACACCGACAACACCTTGGCGGAAATCGCTACAACTGGAGCTAACATGGTGCTTTTCGTCGGGGGACTTAATCGATCTTTGATCTACGACACAGCCTACAAGGGTCTGCCCGTCGTCGCCTCCATTCGTGAACCGTTTCCGGAATACGAGCAGGACAATCCCGAGGTCGCTGCCGACATAGCAGCTGGTCTTCTCGAACTCGAGGTGAAGAAAAACTGGCCGTCTCTGCGCGCCGTAATGGCCAAGTACCAGGCTACTATCGGATAGCAACGGCCAATGTGCCATACAATGCAATCGTGCCCCTCTCGTGTAAAAAGCGAGCAGGGGCATTTTTTATCTAAGATGATTTTTTGTCGGTGGCTCGTCTTTTAATTATGCCTAAAAAATGCTAAAATTGATTCATGCAAATTGGAATTGACGCGCGCTTCTATGGCTCAATAGGGAAGGGGTTGGGGCGCTATACTCAAAAATTGATACAACATCTTGAGCAGATTGACAATGAGAATCAATATGTTATTTTTTTGCGTAAAGAAAATTTCGATGATTACCAGTCATATAATAAAAATTTCAAGAAGGTGTTGGCTGACTACAAATGGTATTCTTTTTCAGAGCAAATTTTTTTCCCTTTGCTTTTGCACAAAAACAAACTTGATCTGGTGCATTTTCCTCATTTCAATGTGCCAATTTTGTATTTTGGAAATTTCGTTTTGACGATCCATGATTTGATTTTGACTCATTTTCCAACTTTGCATTCCACCATGCTCAACCCAATTTTTTATTGGATCAAATATCTGGCTTATAAGTTTGCAATTTCGAGCGCTGTGCGCAGAAGTCAAAAGATTTTGACCGTCTCGGAATTCACAAAAAACGATCTTTCAAACAAATATCCTGAATCGAAAAATAAGATCATCGTCACCTATGAAGCTTGCGATGATCTGTGTCATGTGGCGAAAAATTCCAGCAATCAAGTTTTGGAAAAATATGGTATAATTAAGCAGTACATACTTTATGTCGGCAACGCTTATCCTCATAAAAATCTTGAAAGGCTCATTGAATCTTTCGAGCTGATTTCAAGCAGGTTTCCTGATTTGCGATTAGCTTTGGTTGGCAAAGAAGATTTTTTCTACGCCAGACTAAAAAAAATGGTGATTGAAAAAAATATCGCCAACGTACAATTTTTGGGATTTGTCAGTGATCAGGATCTGGATGTGCTGTACCGATTTGCTGAAGCGTATGTTTTTCCATCGCTCTATGAAGGATTCGGTTTGCCACCATTGGAGGCTATGGCCAAGGGAACTGCGGTGGTGAGCTCTGACCATCCTTGCATGCGAGAAGTTCTGGGATCGGCCGCTTTTTATTGCGATGCTCGAAATGCCGGAAATTTCGCCGATGGAATCATGAACATTTTGGAAAACCAAGATTTGAAGCAGGAATTGACCCAGAGGGGATATGAACAGATCAAGCGATATAGTTGGGATCGAATGGCCAAGGAAACTCTGCGGGTTTATGAAACTTAGAATTTGAAAAAAACAAAAAAAGTGTCAAGAAACAGAATCATTCCACAAATGTTTGATGTCAGACCAGTTGATGAAACTGGAGATTTGAATTGGGAAAAGATCCAATCAATCGGTGAACACGTCAATTTGCATGAAGAAAGTGAGTCTTTGCGGTATTCATCCGAAAAGAGTGCAGCAAAGGCGTACATCTTAGGCGTGGCGGTGGACAGTGATCTCACACCTGTTTTGCACGATCCTAATTTCAGAATAAACGATTGTTCAGCGGAGCAGACTTTCAAAAAAGACCAGGAATATCTCAGAGAAATTGAGCAGAAAAATGAGATCTTGCGAGTTGAGATCGAACAAGGCAAGATCAAAAGGCAACAGATTTTAGCTCAGCGAAATGCTCACCTGGAAAGAATAAAAACAGAAACCCTCAGAAAGCAAGAAGAGGCAAAGAGCTTGGCAGAGCTTAGGCGTGCTCAGCAAGAGGCCAGAACGCTTGAAATTCAGTTGGAAAAAGAAAAAAGAGAACAGGAGAGAATCCTGCAATTGGAGCTGGAGAAAAAAAGAATTGAAGAGCAACGAATGATGCTGGAACAGCTCCAGGCCGCTAACAGGGAAAAAGAGGCCTTGATTGCAGCTGAAAAGTCCAGAATATATGAAAGACGTCAGGCAACTATCCGCAATGAGGCCATGGAGAGAAAGATGGAACTGCAAAAAATCGCCGAGCAGAATCGTGCCCAGCAACTAAGCTATGAGGAGGCTGTCAGAAGCGAGAAAGCGAAACGCGAACTTGAATATGAAAATTATCTCAAAGAAGAAAAACTTTCAAAAAGGAAAGAATTGAAAAATAAAAAAAATCTGAAGGGAGCGTGGTGGTTTTCAGAGGAACAAAAAAAGAAAAATAAAAACTCGAACAAAAAAACATCTCTTCAGGGCATTTTTTCATTTCGCAAGTTTTTTCTTCCTGATCCATTTGCTATGCAGTTTGATTCGAGATCCGGTCTTGCGATGTTTGCAGTTGTTGCAATCATATTTTCTTTTGGAATTGGGGGCATTTCTTATGCCAGCAAAGGCCTTACTTTGAAAGGGCGCGTTCTAGGTGTGAGTCAGGATGGATATGCAAATCTCACCAGCGCGGTCAGTGAGATGTCGCATCAGAACTTTGAAGGTTCAACCCAGCAGTTTTCAAAGGCATTGGAAAATTTTTCTCAGGGATCGAAGGAGCTTGAAGACATAGGTGGGATGCTGTTGGACGTGACCCGCTATTTTCCATTTGCTTCCAAAATTTCATCTGGAAAAAATGCGGTTGAGGCTGGCAAGCATTTTTCAGCGGCCGGTCAATCATTGAATGAGGTCGTGAAAATTTCGGCAAATTTCAAGAATCCGCTTGAATCCAACAATGAAGTTTCCTTGTTGAACGTTTTGGAGAGCGCTGAAGAAAACATCATTAAGGCGAAAATAGAACTGGATAGCGCCAAGGAAAATGTGGATCAGATTTCAATTGACGATTTGCCGGAAGATAAGCGGGACAAATTTCTCCTATTGAAGCAGAAGTTGCCCGACATAATCAGCGCTTTGGATTTGTTTTTGAACAACAATCATATCTTGGTAGAACTTCTGGGAGGAAATGGGCCAAGAAAATATCTGTTTCTTTTCCAGAACAACACTGAGATGAGAGCCACTGGCGGCTTCATAGGTAGCTATGGTCTTTTGGATATTGCCAATGGGCACATCAAAAAGTTTTTTATCGATGGCATTTTCAATCCGGACGGACAGCTGAAGGATCGGATTGTTCCTCCAGCGCCAATTCAGAAAATAAGCGCCAACTGGAGCATGCACGACAGCAATTGGTTTGCTGATTTTCCGATTTCTGCACGCAAAGCAATCAATTTCTATGAGAAAACCGGAGGTCCGACTGCTGATGGTGTCATAACCTTGACTCCGACAGTGATGCAGAAACTTTTGGAAATCACAGGTCCGATTGAAATGTCTGAATATGGTGTGACGCTTGATAGTCAGAATTTCATTGAGCTTACGCAATATGAAGTCGAAGTGGACTATGACAAAAAAGAAAACAAGCCAAAAAAGATTTTGTCTGATCTGGCACCTTTGGTCCTGGAAAGACTGATGAGCAGCAAGGATCTTGAGAGCATTTCAAAAACAGCGCAGGCGTTGCTGTCAGGTTTTCAAGAGAAACACATTTTGCTTTATTCAGAAAACAAGTCGTTGCAAGAAATCATTTCCAAGCAGGGTTGGTCGGGAGAAGTCCTTCCATCATCCAAAGATTATCTGAGCGTCATAAACACCAACATTAACGGGTACAAAACAGACGCCGTGGTGGAGGAAAATGTCACACATAAGGCTGAAATTCAAGATGACGGTTCAATCATTGACACCTTGACGGTAACGCGCAGGCACAGCGGCGGATCCTCTGATTATGATTGGCTGAACAAGGTCAACGCCAACTACATGAGAGTTTATGTGCCGGAAGGATCAAAACTTTTGGAAGTGAGCGGACAAACGCGCGAAGATGACGAGGCACCTTTGGACTACGATGCTCTTGGGTTCAAAAGAGATGATGATGTGCAAAAACAGGAAGAAAGTGTTTCAATAGATTCTGAAAGTGGTACGAAAGTGTATGCAGAATCAGGAAAGACAGTCTTTGCCAACTGGACGTATGTGAGCCCAGGCGAAACAATGACCATTACCTATAAATACATTCTGCCGTTCTCACTTTTCAATGTTTCAATTGGAGATGGGGAGCAAGTCGATTCATATTCCTTGGTCGTTCAAAAACAATCCGGCAGTGTGGGAAGTTCTCTTGAATCAGCCATAGTCTTTCCTGAAAGTTATGAGGCAGGTTGGATCTTTCCTGAAAATTCAGAGAAAAATGAGAGAGAAATAAAATCATCCCAATCATTGAAAACTGATCGCTATTTCGGAGTTGTGTTTGAAAAGAAAGATTAGTGCTGGAAGTATGTTCGAAATCAAGGTAAGATATGAAGAACTCGCCTGACAGCAACATCTCACAGCTTCGCTAAAAATGAACATAAAACTTATAAAATTTCTCCTGTATGATAAAAAAATTCGTAAAAAATAGTATTTTCAATGATAGCCCGACTCAGTCTGTAGCGGCAGCAGCTTTCATCATCTCGCTTGCAGGAATTGCCAGCAGGCTTTTGGGACTTGTCAGGGACAGGATTTTGGCGGGACAGTTCGGGGCGGGAGACATTCTGGATGCGTATTATGCGGCCTTCAGAATTCCTGATCTGATTTACAACCTTGTGATCGTGGGCGCACTTAGTGCAGCTTTCATTCCTGTTTTTACTGAACTTATTGCCGAGAAAAAAGAGGAGAAAGCATGGAAGCTTGTTTCAGGTGTGATGAGCTTGCAGATCCTGCTGACAGGGCTGGTGTCATTGATTTTGGTTGCTGTGGCTCCATGGCTGATGAAATTGGTCACGCCTGGTTTTGAAGGCGCTAAAATGGATCTCACTGTGACCTTGACCAGGATAATGTTTCTCAGTCCATTCTTGCTCGGCATCAGCGGCATTTTTGGTGGAGCGCTTGTTTCCTATAAGAAATTTCTCATATATTCTCTGGCTCCAATTTTTTATAATTTCGGAATAATCATAGGAGCTTTGTTTTTCATTAAGCCCTTGGGACCGGCGGGTCTAGCTTGGGGAGTGGTGCTGGGCGCATTTTTGCATTTATTGGTTCAATACCCATCGGTAAAATTTTCAGGATTTCATTTCAAACCGATGTTTTTCAGCGCGCTTGGCAATGCTGATGTGCGAAAAGTTCTCAGACTCATGGCCCCAAGAACTTTGACAATTGCCGTCAGCCAACTTAATTTCACCATAATTACAATTTTTGCATCCACCCTAGCCACAGGAAGCTTGGCAATTTTTAATTTTGCCAACAACATCCAAAGCGCCCCCTTGGGACTGTTTGGAATCTCATTCGCAATTGCTGTTTTTCCAACGCTGAGCGCACATGGGGCAAAAAAACATCAAGAAAAGTTTGTTCATGTTTTTTCCAAAACCTTCAGACAGATTTTGTTTTTTGTCATCCCTCTCAGCATGTTTCTTTTCGTGTTGCGCGCGCAAACAGTTCGCGTGCTTTTGGGAACAGGGGAATTCAATTGGGACGACACCATTCTTACATTTCAAGTTTTGGGTTTGATGGCATTGAGTCTTTTCGCTCAATCTTTGCTTCCTTTGCTTAACAGGTGTTTCTATGCCCTGCAAAACACCAAGACACCTTTATACATTGCCCTGGTCAGTGAGGCTATCAATATAATTATCGTCTTCTCATTGATAGGAAAATATGGCGTGTATGGTTTGGCGATTGCATTCTCAATTGCCAGCATGGTGAACATGCTGCTGCTGGTAATTTTCCTCAGAAGACGTCTGGTCAATATTGATGGAAGAAAAATTTTGAATTCAACTTCGAGAATTATTGCCGCCACCCTGATTGCTGGCATGGTTACGCAGATTGCAAAAGTTGTTGTAGGCACGAGGGGCGAACTGGACACCTTCTTGGCTGTTTTGTTTCAATTGGTTGTCGCTGGAAGTGCCGGCTTGATGGCTTTTGCACTGGCTGCCTACTACCTCAAGGTTGAAGAATTTTTCCAATTGTGTCATTCAATAAAGGGCAGAATTTTGAAAGTTAAGAAAGTGATCGGCGAGGATACTGGAGAGGTGAGTGGAATCTGAGCGCACGAATCATGAACCATGAATCATGAATCATGAACCTTGCCTACCGGCAGGCAGGTTAGGAATCATGAATTTTTTGCCGCCTAGGAAAATAGCAGGTGCTGATTTGGCTTCAATAGGGCCATGAATGACTATACTATTGCTTTTTGAATCAATAAATGCTATAATATAAGACAGTTTGAATTACCCTCATCGGCCTCGCGTGTTTTCCAGTTCTGTTGTGCAAACGGCGCAGGAAAGCCTATAAGGCTCAGAAGTAAAATCCAAATGTCTGGAGGGTACCATGAAAAAACTTGTTCTTGGTCTGGCGTTGTTGGTGTACATGCTTATTGCAGTGATGAGCGCAACTGAGAGCCATGCTCATTGTGGTAAGAAGCACGAAAGAGAAGGTAGGATCTACATGGTCGTTGCCCTGCCTACGGATGAACAACTTGCTACTGATCTGAACGTTACGGCTCAGCAGGTTGAGGAATCAGAAGGGAGTATCGAGGATGTTGACCTCGAGAAATCTCTCAAGGACAATGATTCGATCGATGACCAGGTCGTCGTTGACATGTACAATGGATACAGCGGCGCAGGATATAAGCTGAGTAATGGAAGGTTCAACTCCATCGCCCCGGCCAACATTGTTCTTGAAAGCAAATAAGTACGCCCTTGGTCCCGTCCGGAAGATTTTATTCCGGCGGGGCCTTTTTTCTTGATTAATTTTGGTTTTGAGGTTACTATGGGAATTAAGATCGCAGATTAACATTCTTTGGATATTTTATGAAAAACGTTCGAAATTTTTGCATAATCGCACATATCGATCACGGCAAATCAACTTTGGCTGATCGTCTTTTGGAAGTGACTGCAACAGTGGAAAAAAGGAGGATGAAAGAACAGTTGCTTGATCAGATGGATCTTGAAAGGGAGCGCGGAATCACCATCAAGCTTCAGCCTGCCAGGATGAACTATGAGCAGGATGGGCAACAATATATTTTGAACCTCATTGACACGCCAGGCCACGTCGATTTTGGCTATGAGGTGTCCCGATCTTTGGCGGCTGTGGAAGGCGCTGTGCTTTTGGTTGATTCAACGAAAGGGGTTCAAGCTCAGACTCTTTCGAATCTATATTTGGCAATCGAGCAAGGTTTGGAAATTATTCCCGTGGTCAATAAGGTGGATCTTCCTAATGCTAATGTGGAAAAAACCAAAAAAGAAATCGTGCACATTCTTGGATGCAAGGAGGAGGAAATTCTGGAAGCTTCAGGAAAAACCGGAATCGGCGTTGAAAACATTTTGAAAACTATCGTGGAAAAAATTCCCGCGCCAGTTGGCGATCCAGAAAAGCCGCTCAGAGCGCTTATTTTCGATTCAAAATATGACACATATAAAGGAGTTCTTGCCTATGTCCGCATTGTTGATGGGCATGTGAAAAGGGATGATGAAATTCGCATGATGGCCACCCAAAAGGAATCAGGTGTGATTGAAGTTGGATATTTCAAGCCGGAATTTCATGCAACTGAGATTCTTACAGCTGGCGACATCGGATACATTGCAACTGGTCTTAAAAGTGTTGAATTCTGCCGCGTTGGAGACACAATTACTGTTGAAGGTGACCGCGCTTTGGTTCAAAGTTTGCCAGGATATAAAGAAGTTCGTCCGATGGTCTATGCCGGACTCTATCCTATTGAAGGAGATGCATACAACGCCATGCGCGACGCGCTGGAAAAGTTGAAACTCAATGACGCATCCTTTGTTTTTGAACCTGAAAGCAATCTGGCTCTTGGAAAAGGATTCCGTTGTGGATTTCTGGGACTGCTTCATTTGGAAATCATCAGGGAACGCTTGGAAAGGGAATTTGATTTTTCTCCGACCATCACAACTCCGAGCGTTGTCTATGAAATAACATTGAAAGGTAGCGAAGAGGTTAAAAAGATATACAGCGCCACTCAGATGCCGGATCCTTCTCAACTCAATGAGATATTCGAGCCGTATGTGAAATTGGACATCATCACGCCTGCAACGTATCTCGGTTCAATCATGGAATTGATGGGCACATTGCGTTCGACCTATCTCAATACTGAATATATTGATCTTGAAAGAATCTTGCTCACTTTTGAAGTGCCATTGATGGATATTATTGTGAATTTTCATGACGACTTGAAAAGCGTTTCGTCCGGCTACGCCTCAATGAGCTATGACGTGGTTGGATATCGCAAATCCGATCTTATAAAGTTGGACATCCTTCTGGCTGGTGAAGTTGTTGAAGCGCTTTCACGCATCGTGCCAAGAGATTGGGCTCATCGCGAAGGAAAGCGCATCGTGGAGAAACTGGCCGGCGCTATTCCTCGTCAAAACTTTGTGATCCCGGTGCAAGCTTCGATTGGCGCAAAAATCATCGCTCGCGAAACAATCAGGCCGTTCCGCAAGGATGTCATTGCGAAATTATACGGAGGAGATGTGACGCGAAAAAACAAACTTTTGGACAAGCAGAAAAAAGGGAAAAAGAAAATGCAAAACATTGGAAAAGTTCAGGTTCCGTCCGAAGCGTATCTGGCAGTTTTGAAAAGATAAAACTAAAGAGGAGGTGGAAAATGAGAAATGAGATCACGATGGGAGAAACATTTGAGCGCTTGGCCAGTGGCGGCATGTCTAAACCAGGGGATGGTTATCAGCTCGATGGTCTTATGAGTTGCAGAGTCCCTTGTGCGGAGGAACTTCCTTCGATTGAGGAAGCCATGGAGATATTAAATCGAGCGTTTAGTTATCCTAGGTAATTGCTCTCATGTTGCATGTGTGATTTGACCCGCTGAGCTATAACTAGTCAGCGGGTCCCATTGTTAATTTGTTAAAAATTGTTTATAATAAATAATATGAGTCATCAAAAAAGAAAAAGAAGAGCGAGGATCATGTGGATCATTATTTCAGTGCTGGCAATCATTTCGATGGTCGGTTTTTCCGCGGCTTCACTTTTCATCAGCCAGTAAGAAATAGAACATAAGCAAAAAAACAAGAATGAAGAAAAAATTTTCATTTGTGGCTATTTTTTTCATAATAGGCATAATCTTGGCAGTCACCATTTCAACCAGTGCGTTTCAGGAGGCATACAGGGGTCGCAAGATTCAGAAGGAAGTTGATGATTTGAAGGCGCAGGCGCAGAAGATTCAAAATGAAAATGAAGCTTTGAAACAGCGCATAGCATATTTCCAAACACCTGAATTCCAAGAAAAGGTTGCTAAGGAGAAATTGAATTTGCAAAAGCCTGATGAGAATGTGGTGATCGTGAAACCTAGTGTCCAGCAGGGAGAAGAGAAAGCTGAGGATCTGCAGCAGGTTGTCCAAGAAGAGCTGAATGTCCCGAACTACATGAAATGGTGGAATTTTTTGTTTAAATATGATTGAATCTCGCCATTAGCGTGATCATACAAATAATAGAATTCTTTTGACCATCGGTCATTTGATTTTCTTCTTGCAAAATGAAAAAGAAAACTAAAAACCTTGCAGCCCAGCACGGCGAAAAAATAATCAAAGTCTCTGCCTCAACGGTAGTGTATGCTTTTCTGATTCTGTTGGTGGCCACGGTTGCTTTCGGCAGCATTTTGGCCTATGGAACTGACACTGAAATCGGAAAAAAAATCGCTGCGAAGATTTCCAAGGTCATTCCTTTTCCAGCGGCAATCGTAAGTTGGAATCATGTGGTATATTTGAATGGCTTGGAAGAAAATTTGGATTCAGTGAAACTGTTTTATCAGACACAGTCCTTTTCCAATGAAGGTTTGAGAGTTGATTTCACCACTGAAATTGGGAAGAAGAGATTGGAAATAAAAAAGCGGGAAATTTTGGACAAAATGGTTGAAGATGAGATCATCGCGGTTCTTGCCAAGCAAAAAGGCGTGACTGTCACTGAGGCTCAGGTGGACGAGGCTGTAAGCGCAAAACTGAACGAATATGGCACAACTGAACAGGTCAAGGCTGACCTTCAGAAATCTTATGGATGGGATCTGGAAGAATTCAAACAAGCTGTTGTTTTGCCCAGCATGTATTCCCAGGCTCTTTCGGAAAGAGTATTGCGTGAACAGAATAATGATGCACAAGCTAAGATGAAGATTGAAAAAGCTCAAGCCGAACTCGATAAGGGGCAAGATTTCTCATCCGTTGTGGAGAAATATTCAGAAGGTCTTTCAAAGGAAGATGGAGGAGAACTAGGCTGGATAAAAAAAGATCAAATCATGCCCGAGTTGGCTGAGGCAGTCTTTGGAGATGCTAAGTTGGAAAGCAAAGGTGTGATAGAAAGTGCCATCGGATTTCATATTGTTGAAATTGAAGATAAAAAGAAAGAAGGCGAGGCTGACGTACTACGTCTTAGACAAATATTCGTGGCTAAAAACACCTTTGCAGATTGGCTTGATTCGAAAAAGAAGCAGTTGAATGTTTGGATTCCAATGAATGAATTTGTTTGGAACAAATCCGAAGGTACGGTAGAATTTAGAGACAAGGAAATGCAGAAATTTGAAACAGAGCAACGCGCCAAAGTTCAAGGAGACGCATCGCTGATGTTTTAATAAATAATTTTAATAATTTTAAATTCCTCGAATTTATGCATTAAGTTTCGAACATGCAAATTTGCATTTCGTGCTTAACTTGTATTTTCGCAGGCCAATAAGAATATGTCGAAACCAGTAGTCAATCACGACCTTTGTATCGGTTGTGGCACATGCGAATCGCTTTGTCCTGACGCATTCAAGATGGAGGACGGAAAATCACATGTCATCGAAGGTGTTGAGTGTGATGCACAAGAGGCAATTGACAGTTGCCCAGTGAATGCCATTTCAATGGAAGAATAGACTCCTTGCTTTTGTATAATTTAAAGTAGGCTTAAAAGCCCGACTACTAGCTGGTCAGGGCTTTTATTATCAAGCGAAGCGAGCGAAATGAAAAATTAATATTTTTCATTTCCGAGCAAGCGCAGATATCAAAAGGTTTAATACCTCGAGGCTTGCCTCGTGAGCCCAGGGGGTCC
>CAZAJN010000037.1:0-3219 GCA_964485555.1 uncultured Bdellovibrionales bacterium | reverse complement strand
TCGATATTTAGGTGACGGCCCGCCCCCCCCCACTTTTGGGGGGGGGGCGATGATGCACAGCCTCTTAAGAGCTTAGGCTCACATAAAACTTCATGTAGTCCTCCATGCCGGGAACATCGTAGTATGGCGACATATACTCTAGTTCCCTATAATTGCAATAGTATTCCCAGTCGAAGCCGGTTGCATAGGTGGCGAATGGCACACGGAGACCAGATTTGTTGTATGCAACGAGCCGCCCCAAAGTGCTCGGTCCTACCCACCAATTTGCCATGGGATCTTGCACCAGCGGTACAGTAATGCTGGCGTAGTAACTGCCATATTCATTACGTTCCAGCATGGTAGGGTGCAGCGACCCGCCTTCCAGTTGCCAAGCAATGCCTACGCCATCAGGACTCACTTCCTCAGTCAACCCGACCAGCTTGTCACAGCCGAAAAAGATGTTGAAAGTGATGGTGCCTTCGAGGAAGTTTCTGGTCACTTCGACATACGTCTCTTCCTCGTGACCATACTCAAAACCCCACTCCCTGGCGAAAAATCGCATGGGCTCCGTGGAATGAAAGGTGAGCGCTCTCGTTTCAACCTGATATTGCTCGCCGTCATCCATGAAGAAAATGATCATGGGGCTATCGTTGTTTACAACGTCTTTGAAAGTGACGGTGAGCTTTCCGTTTGTCATGGTAGGCATGGTCCATTGATCTTGCCTGTCGCTTATCAATATAACGTCGGAAACATTGGATAGTTTGTACTTCATGGTTCCGAGACCCTGCAATCCCTTGATATTGCCTTCACTATCAAGATCAAGAGTGAGCAGCTGAGTCTTCTCCTGCACGTTCATAGCAATGTCGCCCTCGGCGACAACCGATTGCTGGCTTTGTACGGCCACATATTCCGTGTCCGATCCGCAACCGAACATCATCGACGCCACCAAAATGATGGCAACCATGAACAACGCCTTGAAATTCTTTTTCATTTCCGTCTCCTTTTTGCGCCTCCATACAATAGAGGACTTGGGCTGTAAATCTGACATTTGACCACAATTGGTCTATTCCTAAGTTAAACTACAATCGTATTCTATGACCATCAATGATAGCACTTTTTTTGTCATTTGTCAATAGCAACGCCAAAAAAGCCTCTGTTGAGGCTCAATATGACATCACTATTTTTCAATCAAGGCTTTGATATTACCAGCATGGCTTTTTTAGATTTTCCTTCAATCGGAGGATCAAGCGGTCCATGTCCGCTAGGATATTCCCAGATGGCATCCATCATTATCTCTTCTGAATATGCATAACTGGCTCCCCTTTTCGTGCCAGGATCATTGGTGATGAATTTCTTGTTTTCATTGTCATAGCCGGTTATCACCAGCATGTGTGCAATCGGTCCTGGCGAAGTAAAATTAGGATTTTTCAGTGCTTGACCAAAAACCGGCACCACGATCAAATTGCCCTTTCTTAATTCATCAACCATATCTTCTGACTTCACATTTCTCTTGACCTGCACGTTCTCATGTTTGAAATGTTGAACGAATATCTTTTCAACATCAGACAGATCAGTGTCAGCATTATACCCAAAAGTCTCATTTTCAAATTCAACAATGTCCTGAATCTGACCAATTGCCTCTGTGGCGGAAATTTTTTGAACTCCCTTCACCCATCCCATAGCCATAATCACAGAAGATTCCTCGCAAGCATTCTGAAAAACAGGATTACTCCAATTACCCAAAGGTGCCTGCACTATGAAAGGAACTTTTTGTTGAAATGAACCTGACATCAAATCATCGGGAGATTCATTTTCAATTTCATCAGGCAATGGTCTTATGACCTCTCCGTTTCCCGGCAAGCTCCTTTCAACGTTGGGAACGGTCGGCAAGGTGCTGGTCAAAACTGGCTCCCTGTCAAAGTATCGCCAGCCCATGATAAAGAGAGATGCCATGGCAAGCGCTAATAATCCTGCAAATGTTGTAATCTTTTTATTCATAAAAATCTGCTCCTCTGTTAAATTAATACTTGCGAACTTGAAACATTTTTCAAGAGTCATGTTTCAATGTTATCACAAACAAACAAAAAACACCCTAGAGTGTTTTTTGTAAGTACTTTTTATCCCAGCAGTTGCCTGTAGTTGGCAGCCCAATAAAGAATCTGATTGGCATACCAATCGTAGCGCCAAGAAGTTGTTCCTGAAAGATACATTTTTGCGGCATTACGCTCAGCAAACAAATTGTGTTCTGTCACACCTGGAGTGTCTGCGAGCAGCAGTGCCATGGCCACCACGCCATCCTTAATGTTCCAAGGATCAGGATTTCTTTTCCCGACAATTCCCCCTATCTCATCCTTATATGCAATCCACGTGTCAGGCATGAATTGAGGAATGCCCATTGCTCCACCCGTTCCCGCATAGCCAGATGGATTGCAAGAAACCTTTAGTTGCTTGTAATCATATCCGAGATCTTTGGCGACATGCTGCACTTTTTCACGTCTATCTTGAAACGTTTCCCAAGCTGTAGAGCTCAAATTTCCATTCTCATAAGACTGTTGAGCGCCGCGCTCGACTTCATCATAGGTGCATGATCCGGGGTTTCGTCCCAGATTTGATTCTACCACCAACATCCCCATCAAAAAATCTTTGCGAACGCCAGTTTTCTGACTGGCAAATTCCACAGCTCTTTCAATTTCCTTCGGGTCATCCACAACCTTGGGAGCTGAAAGTTTTTCTTTTTTGTTTTCATTTTTGGCAGGCTTTTCAACTTGCGGCTTGACTGATGATTCCGCCTGGTCTTTTTCTTTGATTTCAGGCACAGCTGAATCTTTTTGTTTTTTCTTTTCCTTGAAATCTGAGATTTTTTCTTGCGAAAAATTTATCACGGATCGCAGAGGATATTCGAACGCCTTAGCCTTAGGGGCTGAAGCGAAAGAAACAACGCCTATTAAAATGAATTGCAAAACTAAGAACCTTTTCCTATTACTAATATGTTTTTTATTAATTATTACCTTTTCTTCCGCGTTTTATTAAGCGGAAGATTTTTTATTTTCGTGTCAAAATAAAAAAGTCCTTAGCAGGACCTTTCAATGTGACGCAATAAGCTTAAACCAATTGCTAAATTTTGTCAAGATTAAATGTCATGATAGCGTTTCACTTTTGTGGACCTAGATTACAATTTTAAGTAATCAATTTCTTCAATGCTGCAGCCAGCCAGTTCGAGTGGAGCACTGCCATTTCTGT
>CAZAJN010000036.1:0-19237 GCA_964485555.1 uncultured Bdellovibrionales bacterium | reverse complement strand
ATATTTCCAAACATTTTCTGGATAATTAGCAATCACATAATTCTTTTCATCTTCTGAAGCCGTGTAGAAGTGATGCTGTTTTTGATCTGACCAGAAGCGATAAATTGCAGTCAGTCCTGTTGATGAGGTTGCATAGGAAGAGTAGGCGACTCCTTCATATTTCCAAACACTCTCAGGATAGGTTGCAAAGATGTAATTTTTTTCATCTTCCGAGGCTGTGTAGAAATGTCCTTGCTTGGAGTCGCTCCAGAAGCGGAAGATTTCTGATCGATGGTTTATGCTGAAAGCCAGACTGGTTGCATTTCCGGCATCGTCCGTCAGAACCAAGGTGTAATTTCCAGGATTTGAAATGGCTGCGCCTGAAGAAAATGGAGCGCCGTTCAGGGTTGCTGTTCCTTCAGAAAATGTGGGTGCAACCTGGGTTGAATAGACAATATTATTTTGAGCTCCAATTATTGTTGGCAAGGTTGTGTCCTTGGTTGCCGAGGGAGTTGTAGTTTCCGGACTGACATTTCCAGCCGAATCTGTTGTTGTGGCTGAGAGGGTGATTGTTCCATCATTGAGGGATGAGCAATCGATTGAAATTGAAAAATCTCCAGCTCCGTTAGCTTTGGCTTGTTCGGTTGCTGTGCTGATCCCATCGCTGAGCGTTATTTCTGTTGTTGCATATGCTTCTGCAGTTCCTGTCACTATAGTAGAATTTTCTTTTGATTTGTTTATGATATTGTTGCCTGCAATCGAAATGATGTTTGGTGGAGCGGGTGGATCAATGTCAAAAATATTGTTCAAATTGAGTCTTTTTCCTGTGACAGTTTTTCCAGATAGTGAGGGCAGAGGATCTCCTTTAGCTAGAATTGCATTTTTCACTTCAGCTGTTGACATGCTTGAGTTTGCGCTGAAAAGCATTGCGACAGAAGCTGAAACAAATGGAGCAGCAAATGAAGTTCCATCTCCGACAGCATAGGATGTGTCGGAATTTTTATATGTGCTGGTGATGTTTTCGCCCGGGGCAGCCAGGTCGACGGAGATGTTTCCAAAATTGGAAAAATCTGACAGGACGTCGTTTTGATCTGTGGCGGCCACTGATATTATGTTTGCACTGGTGTAGTCTGATGGATAGAGGTGGGAAAGTTCATTGTTGTTTGCCTCGTTGCCGGAAGCGGCCACAACAATGCCTGGAAAGGATTCCATTTCTGTTTTTTCGAATATTGAATTTTCCGAGCCTCCAAAGCTGGCATTTATCACTCGGGCTCCATTGTTTTTGGCAAATTGTATGGCTTTAAGTTCCGTGGCAGTGTCCAAATTGAAACGGATAGGCATTATCTTTATTTTGTTTTGCGAACTGATGCCACTAATGCCCTTGGCGTTGTCATGAATTGCGCCAACGATGCCACTGATGAAAGTTCCATGCCCACTAACATCGCCGTCTTCACCTCCTATGCAAACTCCCGGACTACTTTCTCCGTCATAGCAATATTGACTGTCATCCGGATTGTCGTCGTTATCTTTGAAATCCCAGCCATGATTGGGGCAACCCCCAGGAATCAACACATCGTTCTCATCTTTGCAGTTAGATCCGTCCCACATGTTGTCAGTCAGATCCTCGTGTGAAAATCGTGCGCCCGTGTCGATCACTGCCACGATTATTTCTTGATTCGCTGGACTTTCAAGATTCCAGGCCTCGGACACATCCATGTCGGCGTCAGGCGTCCCGTTTAAGGTGCCGCCTTGAGAACTGGGGAATGATTGACCCGTGTTGTTGAAAGGCCATTGATAGGAAAAAAATGAATCATTAGGAGTGACGGTCAGAGATTTTATATAATTTGGTTGAACATGCTCGACATTTGGATCTGCTTGTAATTCTTGGATAAGATCAACTGTTTTCTTGTCTGATTTGAAAAGTTTGGTGTTTGAGCTTTGTATCGAATCAATCTCTTGAAGCTTATTGTCGCTTGCAAAGCCTTGTACTTTGGATGCTCCTGAGCTTTTCTTGAGATTTATCTTATCCTTTTTGAATTTAACGATGACTTCGCCTTCCTTATATTTTTTTTCGGATGTAAACTTTTTGGTTTGGATTCTTTCAAAATTATCAGCAATCTTTTCATTCTCGGCAGTTGCAAACGGAATGTTTTGAGAAAGAAAAAGAGCGATCAAAGCCGCCGGAATGAATTTTTGAAAATATTTCATTGGTTTTGTTTTGATATTTGACATATTTTAATAAAATATCGGCCTGATGCCGATATTTATGATTTCGTATTGATTTTTATGCGATTTTTTCTTCCAACTTCTTGACGCGATAGGTGAGGGTATTGTGGTCAATTTTATCAACTTTTTTGATGATTTCCGATTCTATATTATTCAATTTTCTCTCTACTTTGGTCATTCTGTCTCCCAATTCTAAAAATTGCTTTTGCGACATGGTCGCCAGTATTTCGGTTGATTCTTCAATCTTAGCTTCCAGTGTTTCAGTAGTTCTTTTAGCGCTATCTTTTATTTTGGCTTCCAACGTTTTAGCGCTATCTTTTATTTTAGCTTCTAGTGCCTCAGTAGTTCTTTTAGCACTTTCAGTTATCTTAGTCTCCAGTTTCTTCTCTGTTTGTTGCGCGCTTAATTTGATGAGTTCAGCAATATCATTCAATGTGATTTCTTTTTTTTCTTTCATCTTATTTATTTTTTGTTTTCTATTAAATTTTTAGTTTCCAAGAAATCCAATATTGGTTTTGCGCAATTCTTACAAATTTCGATGTGATTAGAAAAAAAACCTCCAACACCAATGTGCACGCTTTCCGAAGTCTTTTTTATTGTTTTATGACAAGCGTCACATCTTACTATGTTCATAGCTAAAGCATACTCCCTTGTTAATTTAGTGTCAATTTTGGCTTAAACAAGTATCATTTTTCAAATCCATCAGGGTGCTTTTTGTGCCAATTCCAGGCGGTTTGGATGATTTGTTCCATTGTATCAAATTTAGGCTTCCAGCCAAGAATTGTTTTGGCTTTTTGAGAACTTGCATACAGCTTGGCTGGATCTCCTTCTCGACGAGGTTCCTCGATGACTGCAAAATCGACGCCTGTGATTTTTTTTGACATCTCAATCACCTCACGGACGGACGTTCCTTTTTCGTTGCCGAGATTGAATTTGTCGGAAGTATTTTTTTTCTCCAAATATTCCAGAGCTAGAACATGAGCGTCTGCCAGGTCGTTGACATGAACATAGTCGCGAATCCCTGTTCCATCTGGAGTTGGATAGTCAGTGCCGAAAATTTTGATCGAATCTCTTTTTCCAAGCGCGGTCAGAAGCGTGAGTGTCAGAAGGTGAGTCTTGTTTTTGTGATCAGGTCCTATTTCTCCTGAAGGATCAGCACCAGTGGCGTTGAAATATCGGAGGCACACGGACTTGAGGCCATAGGCATTGTCATAGGCTTCCAGCACTTTTTCAAACATGAGTTTCGTTTCGCCGTACACATTGGTCGGGTTTTTAGAATCGGATTCTTCAATCGGCATTTTTGTAGGTTCGCCATAGACCGCAGCAGTTGAAGAAAATACGATTTTCTTCACGCCAAATTCCAGCATGGCATCCAAAAGATTGATGCCATTGATCAGATTGTTTGAGAAAAATCTCTTAGGATCAGTCATTGACTCTCCAGCCTCGATGGATCCGGCAAAATGGACGACCCCATCAAATTTGTTTTCGGAAAAAACTTTTTTCAGATCTTCTTTGTTTGCCAAATCGCCGACAAAAAGTTCAAATCCTTTGATGGCATCAAGATGCCCAGAAGAAAGATTGTCGAAAATGACGATTTCATGACCAGCTTCCTTCAATTTGCGCACGGTGTGGCTTCCCACATATCCCGCACCCCCCGTTATCAATAGTTTCATATAGTTAATTTAAGGTTACAGAAATTAAAAGGGTCTGGATTCCCGATCAAGTCGGGAATGACAAAAGAGAGTTTCAATCTTTGTTTTCATCTTGATGAACTTTATGAGCTTTATGAACATGATGAACTACTATTATTATACCATAACCCCCTTAATTCTGGTTAAAATGGCTTGGATATGGTAATATTTGAATTATGAAATATTAATATAAATTTATGAAATTGAGGCTTAATTGGGTGATCTCAAGTGTAAAAGAATGGAGTGGTGAGGTCTTGAATAAATTGATTGATCGAAAAAGGAATATTGCTAAAATTTTTGCAGTGGTTGCGATCCTGGCGGCCAGCAGTTTCGTGATGGAATATTTTGTTTTCAGCTATAAATTGAATGTGGTTGAGAAAAATAATAAGGGAATTTCTGTTTTGGAAAAAGGTGATATTGCAACTGAAAATTTTTTCTTAGATGAAAATGGAAATTTCATTTCTCAATTAGAAAATTCTACTCTTATCGTTTCCACAAAGAATAGATACATCAACAATCTTGAGCTAGATCTGACTGAAAATACCAGTGATAGTATTTTTGTTAAATTTGTTGATCCTGAGACTAGAGAAGGCGTTGTTATTGAAAACAGATTGCAGAAAAACATTTTGAAAAACAAATTGGATTTCATGAATTTTTTGGTTTTCCACGTGGATGGAAATCCGGAATTTATCAAAATAGAAGTTGAGAAGCCAGGAACAATAATTTCAGCTATCAAAATTGACAACCAGTATTATTTTAATTATTATCGTTTTTTGTTCATTTTTGCTATCGGATTGCTGATTGGCGCGTTCTGCATCTTCAGGAAGAGCATAGCTGAGCGACCCGAGTACGGTTTCTTGGTGGTTGCGATTATTTGTGGCACCTTGTTGGTTCTTTCGCAAACCAAGTCCTACATCTCATGGGATGATTTTATTCATTACAAAAATGTCGACAGCTTGACGATGAAGAGCTTGATAAAAAAGGATGTTGAAGATATCTACGCCAAAACAAATTCAGTTCCTCATTCTTATTCAATCAAGGAACAGCAAAGCATCGATGAATACTTTGACAGCAGAATAAAAAAAGATAACTCATCTAAAGGGAAAAAATCGAAAGAGCCAATGATCGCACTGAAGCAGTTTTATAATAAATTGGGATATCTTCCAGCTGCTTTTGTCACCATGATTGGAAGGATTTTGAATCTGCCTGGTCATATTATTTTTATGAGTGGTCGATTGGCTAATGTGATTGCGTATTCATTGGTGGTTTTCTTGGCGATTAGAAAGTTAAAATCAGGAAAGATGCTCATGGGGGTGATCGCGCTTTTTCCAACCTCAATTTTCTTGGCCTCGAACTACGGATATGATTTCTGGGTGACATCTTTTACCATGCTTGGTTTGGCATACCTCTTCAGCGAAATTCAACAGCCCGAGAAGAAGATGTCAAAAAAAGATGCAATAATAATGCTCGGCTCTTTTGTTGTCGGTCTCGGGCCGAAAGCAATCTATTTTCCACTAATGTTTCTTGTATTTTTCCTTAAGCCTTCAAAATTCAAATCAGCAATCGCCTACAAAAGATTTGTGTTGGCAAGTTCATTTTCAATATTTTTTGTGCTTGGTAGTTTCTTGTTGCCATTCTTGATTTCCGGTGAGGGTGGTGGGGATTCGCGAGGTGGCAGCGAAGTAAATTCGGCTGAACAAGTCAAATTCATCTTGACTGAGCCAGTTGCTTATTCCAAAATCCTGTATAATTTCATGTCTGGCTATATCAGTCCTTTGAACGCTGGTGGTTTCATGACGTCTTTTGCGTATCTTGGAAGTGTTCAAGGCTTTGCGACGCTACTTTTTATTTTGATTTTTGTTGCAATCACTGACAAAAATAAATTTGATGTCAAAACTTCAACTTGGAAACTGAAACTCTCTGTGCTTGGGATTTACTTCGCGATTGTTTCTTTGATTTGCACAGCTTTGTATGTCGCGTTTACGGCCGTGGGACGGGAAACCATCGCAGGCGTGCAACCGCGGTATTTGACGCCGCTTATCTTTCCATTGCTTTATGTTTTTGCAAACGGTAAAATTAAGAATCCAATCGATAGATATTATTATAACTCCGCAATTTTCTTGATGATTGCTGCAATTTTCTTCTATGGAGTGTGGGATGTCATCATTAAATTTTATTACTAAGATGAATAATATTGTTTCAATAATCGTTCCGGTTTATAACGCTCAAGAATATATTGAAAGGTGTCTGGATAGCATCCTGGCAAATGATTTCACAGACTTTGAAATCATAGCAATAAATGACGGTTCATCAGATCGTTCACTTTCGATTTTGAATGAGTATGCAAAAAAATATCCTGAAAAAATTCGAGTTTATGATCAGGTCAATCAAGGTGTGGCAAAAACAAGGAATGCTGGAATCACGCATGCGACTGGAAAATATGTGATGTTTGTTGATAATGATGATTACATTGAAAAGGATTATTTGGAAAAATTTGTTGACGAAATTGATAAGAACGCATTGGAGATGGTGATTGGTGGATATAGAAGAACCACTGGCAAAGATTGTTTGTTTGAAATGAGATTATCAGATAGTGAATGGTCAAAATATATGATAATGGCCCCCTGGAGCAAAATTTATAGCAGAGAATTTTTGCTGAAAAAAGAAATTAAATTTTTGGATAACAATATAGGGGAAGACGTGTATTTTAATCTTCAAGCCATCAATCTGACTGATAGAATTTCAATCATGGACTATTGCGGATACAATTGGTTTTATAATGAACAATCCGTTTCAAATTCGAAGCAAAAAAATATCAAGAACAAGATGAATGTGATGTTTTTGTTGGAGTCAAGTTACGCGCAATTGAAAAAAATGGGTGTTACTGACAAGAAAGTAGTAGAGTTTTATTTTATCAGATATATTATTTGGTATCTGCTATTTATTGGTAGAAAAAGTGATTATAAGGAAATTTATTCAGAATATTTTGTTTTGTTCAAATGGCTGGGTGATAAATTTGGTGATTATCGTAAGAATGAATATGTTGGTTTGAACTTGCCACACGGGGAAACATTGAAAAATAAAATTATCGTTTATGTTTTCATTTCAATTCACAGGATTGGATTGATGCGAATGTTCCTTTGGTTGTATTCCAGATAATAAAAAAGCACCTTCTGGTGCTTTTGAATTTATCCAAATAAAATTG
Organism: uncultured Bdellovibrionales bacterium; assembly: GCA_964485555.1. Taxonomy (GTDB): domain Bacteria; phylum Patescibacteriota; class Minisyncoccia; order Moranbacterales; family GWC2-37-73; genus GWC2-37-8. The sequence goes on along the minus strand of CAZAJN010000036.1, from coordinate 12,136 downwards.
TTGAGGTTAGGCGGTGATCATGAAAATTCCAATCAGGATCACCAATGCTCCAACGCCTTGAGTGACATTTATGCGCTCACCTAGGAAGTAATAATTGGCAATGATCACGAAGACCATTGCAATGGAAGTGACGAACATCGTGATTGTCGTCGAACTGTTTGCGAGGTGGGGAATTTTAAGTAGGCTATTATTGACCATAATAAACAACAGTCTTGCTAAAAATGCGAAACCTGCGCCCAAAATGAAATGCCAGTCAATGAGCATTTTTAGCACGCCCATCGGCGTGAGATTGGAACCATTGATGAAGGATCGTGAACCTGTGAGCAGAATGGAAATGACAGTCACTAGAGAAAACAGAATTGTATAAAGAATTACAAATGCCATATTTTAAATTTGTGTCATGCTGAATTAATTTCAGCATCTATATGAACTAGATCCTGAAACCCGTCTACCGCCGAGGCAGGCAAGTTCAGGATGACATTTTTTTGTCTAGTTAAAAATTATATGAAATTCCTGATTATCTTATAGTAGCTTGCAAGCAATTTGTTGGCAATTCGAAGTCCGAAAGAGTCTATTTCTTCAAAATCCACTGTTGGGCTGAGCTTTTCAAAAAGCTCGCTGTCGAGCAACTGGCGGCCTTCCTGAACGATTTTGCGAGACCGGTATATTTGACCAAAATTGGTCAAAAAAGCCGTGTAGGCCTTAATTTTATCCCAAAAGAAGCCTCCAGCGACAGCCTTGGCCAAAACACCTATTTCCATCACCAAAAACATCGGTGCGAGCAGAATCAAGGTTTTGGTCGAATAATTTTTGAAAAGGAAATAGAGGCGATTTCGCTCAAGGGTGAAAAATTTCCAGTGGTTGCGGTCATTTTTCTTGTAGACATATTTGTGCCACATGATCGATTTGACTGAGAGGACAATTTTGTATCCATGCATGAGAGCTCGCCAGGAAAGATCTTGATCTTCAAGGTAGGCAAAAAAGTTTTCGTCCAACCCACCAATTTTTTCGTAGGCTGATTTCTTGATGAGCAAGCTGGCACCGCTGGCGGAAACAATTTCTTGATCAGCCATGAAGTTGCTGTCGTCTGGTTTTTTGTAGTGCCCGCAAAAACCGAATCCCAAGTAGTTGATGTGGTTTCCGAAAGTGTTGGCCAGATTCTTGTTCTTATTCCAAAGGAATATTTTCGGCTGGGCAATCGCTATTTTTTCATCGCTGAAAGCTGAAGCTGAAAGTTCGCTCAGCCATTTTTTTTCCACTTTAACGTCTGAATTCAAAAGAACTGCCGCATCATAATTTTTGTCAAAAGTTTCTCTCAAGTGTTTGGCATATGCTCCGGCGTAGCCCAGATTTATTTTTGAAGCAATAATCTCAAGTCCTGGAAAGTTTTTCTGAACGATGGACAAAGATGAATCAGTGGAAGCGTTGTCGATGTAGATGACGTCGTAATTCGAATAGGTTTGCTTGAGTGACGAGTCGATTGCTTCGCGGATGTTTTTTTCATCATTAAAACCCAAAATAAGCACGGCAATTTTTGGCTGAGTCTTTTCCATCTTAATTTTTTTCAGTTATCTTGCTCAAAGCCTCCTTCCTGACGATTTCAGAAATGTTTCGTTCCGTTTTTTCAATGATATTGATCAGTTTGAAAATGATCATGAAGACGATCACGAAACCGATGAAAATGAAAGTGTTCAAGCTTTCGCCGAATCCAAGTTTTTCTGAAAAAAGATGAACTTGGGCGGGGAAGAGCGAGGAAGTTGCCACGCCAAGCCAGATGACGCTGCTGGTGAGTAACTTGAAAATTGTTTGGCTGCGATGTCTTTTGAAAAATTTAGTCACGCCATTGATGAAAAAAATAAGCGCGACAGTTGCCATCAAAAGTTGAAACAAAAAAGCGATCGTCATATTTTTAAGCGGAAATAATCATCTTAATTAAGGTCTTGATTCCATTTTTGAGATTCATCTTGTTGATTTTGCCCATGGAATATTCGGTGTAGCGGACTTCGATGGGAACTTCGACAAATTTAAGATTGTTGCGATAAATTTCTCGGATTATCTCACTGTCATATTCATAGCGGTCAGTTTTCGTCTCAATGGAATCTATGGCTTTTTTTGAATATGCTCTGAATCCTGATTGGCTGTCAGTCACCCAAAGACCGAAAAGAGCCCACACGCAGAGATTTCCGATATGATTGTGCACGATCTTATATTTAGGCATACCTTTGGGATCCTTAAGTCTCGAGCCAAGAACAACATCGTGCCCATCCTTGATCAGGTCGAGCATTTTGGAGATGTTGGCGGGGTCGTGTTGACCATCGGCATCTATGGTGACGATTGCGTCGGCTCCAAGAATCTTGGCAGCTTCAATGCCAGTTTTGACGGCAGCGCCTTTCCCTCTGTTGAGAAAATGCTTCAGAACAATGACATCGCCATGTCTCGAAGCCTCTTTGAAGGTGTCGTCACAGCTTCCATCATCAACCACGATGATGTTTTCGTATCCCGCATCTTTGATTTCATTGATCACGTCATAGATGACCTTTGATTCATTGAAGGCGGGGACTACCAAATAAACTTTATTGTCAGATTTCTCCATGTACGTAATTTAACTTAAACTGCCATATTAATCAAATTCGATGAACTCATTCGGGAAGTGTGGATGAATTCTGCATCTGTTTGTCCAGCAATTCCTCAGTCAACCTTGTTGCACAGGATTTCCGTATGCCTTTGTCGGAAATCTGCTCGCAAATTTTGAAATCCTCTTTTTCGATTGCCAAGTCCTTGAAGCAATAATCTTTTTCCAGTCCTATTTTTTCTTGACAGTCGTTTGGATTTTCAACGGGATTTGTCAGTCCGCAGGATTGTTTGCAATAGGACAATTCCTCAGTTTTGGAAAATCTTTTGCATCCATCCAAGCAATCCTCTCTTTTTATTTCTAAAAAAGATTCTGCTTCCGGGGCTGCCGGAATTTCTTCTTGAATAGTTGTTGTTTCTTCGACAGGGGGAGATTGAGTCGAAGCGTTTTGGAGTGGCTGGCTTGAATTTTTGTTTGTTTCTCCGCGCCCGTTTTCAGAATTTTTGTCAGTCGAATATCTGTCAGAAAAAGTTGTCCAACCCCAAAATGCCAGTGCGACAGCTGCCACAAAAAACGTGATTGCCGGAATTTTTTTTAGAAACATCATTTTATTGTTTGAAAAAAATTAATAGGTGGGTGTTATGCCTATGTTGGCGAAATAGTAGTGGAGAATCTGCTCCCAAGACCAATTGTAATTTGAGCCGGCCAGATTGAGCGCGCCATGTGCGGAAAGTCCCACCATGTGATTTCCAGCCGCAACAAGTTGGTCAGTTGTCATGTTGGCAACATTGGGATCACTCGAGGTTGTGTTTTTTCCATATGGATCAGCAACTGACTGGCACCAAGGATAGGAAGTCGAACCCCATCTTTCTTGAAAGCTTCTGGTGCGTCCATCTGTCCAAGAGCTGAATGGGGTGATGGCTGCATCTCCGTCGTACGTCAAGAGGCGACCACGCGTGCCCTTGGCGGCTTCACTGATCCGAGGATAGTTCATTTCGTAGTCATATCCTTTGTAGATCTGATCGCCTGGCGTGGTGTCGACAATGAATCCTTCAGAAAGATGTTTGGTGGAATATTTTATTTTCCAAAATGCATATGTTCTGAAAACCGTGGTCATGACTTTGTTGTATTCCATTGGACCGGTTCCGGTTATTTCTCCCATGCCCCAGACATATTGTTCAAGAGGCAAGATGTTGATGGCCCAGATTTTCGTTGATGCGGGACTATATCTGAAATTGAATCTGCCTCTGTACTGCGAACTTATAAAATCAGATCTGGACAAGCTGAAAAGCATGGAGACATTGTCACCGTTGAGAGCCTCGAATGTTACATTGGATCCGACCACCGTGTCGGGAACAGAATCGGTTATTTTCATATTTCCGTCTGCGTCATATTGGATTTTGGTTGTGACGTTGGCTGCGATTTGCGCAACCTCGGTTCCGCTGGCGTTTTTGATGATGTACGGTGAGGCTGATTTGATCTTGAAAGGCTCTGATTTGGTTTCTGTTCTTGGAGCGCTCCAGATCCCGACTGAAATTAGCGGTCCAAGACTTGCGCCGCAAGTTGCATCCGGATCATTTGGCGGGGCGATTCCTGGGGCCCAATATGCAATCCCTTCATATTTCCAAGTCGACTGGGCGTAAGAATTTTGTATGCAGGTTTTTTCAGCGGGGTTGAAGGTGAAAAAGTGGTGTTGTTTTTCGTCGCTCCAAAATCGATAGACCGGTGCATTTCCAGTTTGCTCGCCTGCATATGTGTGCCAAGCAATTCCTTCATATTTCCAAACATTGGAAGGGTAGTTGGCGATTATGTAATTTTTTTCTTCTTCAGAGGCTGTGTAGAAATGTCCTTGCTTGGTGTCGCTCCAGAATCTGTGAACAGGGACTGTTCCGGTTTCCGGAGTCTGGAAAACTTGAAAAGCTGTTCCTTCATATTTCCAAACATTGGAAGGGTAGTTGGCAATTATATAATTTTTTTCTTCCTCGGAAGCCGTGAAAAAATGTCCTTGCTTGGTGTCACTCCAGAAACGATGAACATTTACCGCGGAGGCATGTGCTCCCTGAGTGTTGATGACAAAGAACATGAAAAGCAGGCACGGAAAAAAGCTTACTATTTTCCTTTTCATGCTGGAATGAATATTTTTTTGGAACATTTATTTTTGTTTACAATTAAAAAACTGCTACAGATGAATTGTAGCAGTTTTTTGAAGTTTTTTCCAATAAAAACAGGAAATGTTAGAGGCCAAGTTCTCCGTCAGCAACATCAGAAGAAAGAGCTGCTTCAGTTGATTGAAGCGCTTGATCGATTCCTTGAAGTTCGCTGTCTATGGCTTGCTTGTTGTCAGCTGGAAGTGCTGCCATTTGTTCCACTGGAGTTTGAGTAGCTTGGGGAGCGGGTCTTGGCGCAGTGACTTTCACCGGTTCGCTCACCACGGGAGCAACAGATGTTTTAGGCTTGAGTCCATAAAATGCCAAAACTGCTACTGTAGCTATGATGATTATTGCCAGAATGGCTATTCTTGTTATTTTGTTCATATGATGGTTGTGAAATTCCTAATGTTTGCAGATTTAGGATTTTTGTTGTTGATAAGAATTAAGTCGAACTGATTATTGAGCTGATTGAGTTGTTGATGAAGTGGTGGAAGACGATGCAGTTGTTGATGTGCCTGCAGAAACCGTCGTTTCATTTTTCTTCTGCTTGTTGATTTTCACTGAATCATCTTTTGGCTCATCAGTTTTGACTTCAGTAGCTTCTGGTTGAACTTCCAGAGTCGATCTTATCGCTTGAAGGTCTGCTTTGATGGTTGTCTGAAAAAAAGTCTTGATGTCGTCGCGATCCTGTTTGATGATGGCAGGCACTTTGCGAGCTTGCTCAAGTTTTCCTTTGAACTCACCTTCGGATTTTCCACAAACAAAAGTTTGAGTTTCTTTCAATGTTGTCATTGAAGCTGCCTGATCGGCATACATCTTGTCGATTTTAGCGTAGAGTTCCTTCAAATCAGCATCCAATTTTGTCGTGTCTGCGCCGGCTGATTTTAGTCTGGCTGCCAATCTGTCCAATCTGGTCTTCATGTTGCCATAGACTTTCTGAAGCATTTGCCCGTTGTTTTCATAGCGGTTCACGCGGCTGGCAATCTTCGATTCGATGCTTTTGCATTTTTCTGCAGCCATCGCTTCTTTGCGATCTTCGAATTCAAGACGCTTTTGAGCTGCAAGTTCTTTTCTTTCCTGTATTTCAGGATTGACGGTCTCATTCTCGGCTACTTTTCTTGCTTGCATTTGCGGTCTGTCTTGTCCGCGATCTTCAGGCTTCACTGCCAAGTTGGAAACCTGAGCAAAGGCAGGGATTATTGGAACGCTCAGCGCAAAGACCGCTGAGATGATAGCAATTTTTTTGTTCATCTGCTTTATTCCTCGAAATGCAAACATTTAGAATTTACAAAAAGCAAATCCAAGTTGTTTGTAATCTTAGAAGTTAATTTTTATGTTATTTTTGTGCACCTTAATTATACTCTTATAAAAAATGACAACAAGGGGGTTATGCACACAGCAAATTTGAGAACGTTGGTCAGCCAGACTGGGCGAAAGGCGAAATTTGCCGGGGAAACAGTCTATGAAAAATAAAAACAATAATATTTGATTCTTGCTTGAGTCCATGATAAATTTGGTATGGATTTAAATAAAGTAAAATTAATCTAATCGATCAAAATTATGAATAAGAAAAAAAATTATAATTGGAATTCTAGTTTCATGCATAGTAATATTTGCAGGAATTTTTTAGTGGAAGTATTCCTAACTTATTGAGAGCTTGGATTTAGCAATTTTTTTTATTTGTCTCTAAGGGGATTTTTAATATTGTGCTAAAAGTTGACTCAATAATCAATTTTAGTTATTATGGTGAAATTGTTATATTAAAAATGATAATTGAAGAATATGAAAAAGAATCCTTTAATACTTGCTGGAATTATTATCACTATCATCGTGATCGTTGGTGCTGTTTTTGTTGTTAGAAAAAACGCACAAATTAAAACAAATACAGGACAATCTCAAGGTAACTTAATCCCGCAAGCGACAGATCAATCAAAACAAAGTATTGAAGATGAGGAACAGCGATCGATTGATACAAGTAATTGGAAAACGCATAAGGATGAGAAATATGGATTTGAAATTAAATATAATCCGACATGGGAAATTAAGCAGAACCCAGGAAAGGGAGCATTAAATGACGAGAGTAATTTTATTGTTCTTGACAAAAGTCATAAGGATTTAGTCATCACTATACAAAAGATAAAGTTAAAAGAATTCATTAGTCCAAGAGATTGGTATAAAAAAAAGGGTTTTGGAGGTGCAACACTGGAAAAGGATTTAGAAATTAATGGGTATCCGACTTATTATGTAGAAACTGAAAATAAAGATGTGCATTTTTTCATTTCAAATGAAAATAATCTTATTTTTTTTAATTTTAATGAAAGAGTTAGAATAATAAATGCGGAAACGAATGAAATTAATTGGATTGATTATTCGAGATTTTTACCTGAATATAAGGCAATGGTGAATTCTATCAAATTTAATTAAATTCCAAGATTTATATAGAATAGTACATTAAAAATAAAAAAGGAGGTGGTGCCTATGTGGGTCTGATCTTATCGGCATGAAATTTGACAGAAAAATCCAATCTCACAGGAGAGCAAAATGAAAAAAGCTAACACGTTTAGATTTGAAATCCATACCTACGATTGGAACCAGGCCGTCACCATGCATTCGGATTCTAAAAACGTTGGTCAGGCAGACTGGGCGAAATTTGTCGGGGAAACAGTCTATGAAAAATAAAAACAATAATATTTGATTCTCGCTTGAATTTATGATAAATTTTATATGGATTTAAGCAAAAGTTAAATTAATCAGAATTATAATTCAGAATTATGAGTAAGAAAAAAATAATTATAACTAGTATCGTTGTTTGTTTTATTATATTTGCCGGTATTTTTTTATTGCAAAAAAAGCAAGGTTTAATGCAAAAACAATCCGAGCAGCAAATGAATCAATTAAATGAAAATAGTATAGGTCAAGGTAATTCTGGACAGACAAGTATTGATACTGGTGATTGGAAAACATTCACAAATGAGGGCTGGGGATATTTTATTAAGTATCCTGGACACTTATTCGTACGAGCCAATACCCAAGGTGATAAATATCCTGGAGATACGTCAACAGATATTAAGTTGGCAAGTGGTAAAATTGATTCTTGGGAAGGAGGACAAACAATGGTTATGTCCGATAAGGAACAAATGGGAATTCAGGATACTATGCCAGATGAAAAAATCCATATAACTATTTTAACGGAAAAATATAATAAAGAAGAAACTATAAAAACCTTTTTAAAGGAAAGAATGAAAACTGAAAATTATGATGATGGAAATAAGAAAATATCTTATGAGGTGATTACTGACAATAAAGATGAATACAGTGTTATTTCACATACAGAAGTAAAAAATTGGCCATATGATGGCGCTTGGTCAAAGCAGGCAATTGTAATAGATAATAATTGCAGGTTTTTAATTAAAAACGAATGGATATATGAGATCTGCGGTAACGTTTATAATTTATCAAAAATAAACGATCCTGGTTATAACGCTGAAATATTAGAAAAAATTATTGAATCATTTGAATTTTCAAATTAAAAATTGTATGTAATTAAATAATTCAGAAGAGGAGGTGATGCACTTTGAAAACTTAATAAGGGAGAATTGGAGCGGGTGATCGTAAGATATTTGAGTGAAGCTAATCAAGAGGAGAATGAGAATGAGAAAAATCAGTTGTCTTTTTCTGGTATGTTGGATTCTTTTGTGTTCAGTGCACGCTCATGCCTACAGAAGTGTTGAAGACGCACTTAGTTGGGCAAATACGCAAGTTGCAAGTAATTCTGATCAATGTGGATCAAATGAGCTAGGGACATGGACAAACATGTGTATGCATTTTGCTGGACATGTGTACGGCACTGTCCCATCAGGATTTAACAAGGCAATACTTGGTTGGACGGACAATGGAAGCACTTTTGGCACAAGATATACCACTGATTATGAGTCGATTCCGAGAGGCGCGCTGATTTTTTTTAGTGAAAAACTGATTTCCACTGGGCATGTCGGCGTTTCTCTTGGTAATGGGAAAATGATCCACGCATGGATTTCAGGTATAGAGATTGGTTGGGTCGGTGACTTGGGGCAGTTTTATCTTGGTTGGCGCTGGCCCAATGATTGGACAAGCGACACTTTTGATTCAGCGAAGCTTGAATACCGACGCATTGGCAATGTCGCATGGAGTCCGTCGAACAGATCGTGTCTCTATGCTGACAGGTGGATTTTCTACAGTCAGGGCTATCCCAATGGTGCTCAGAGCATAAGCAGCTCTATTTGCCAGCAACAGGAATACAGCATCATGATGGAATTTGGCGGTCTGTTTTCAAACTGGTGGAACATGATCTATAGTCCTTCTAACATCGTAGAAAATGAATCATGCAGTCAATAAACCAAAAGGGGGGAATAAATGAAAACTCTTAGATACTGGTTTCTGCTCTCATTGGTATTTCTGCTTTTCTCAGGCATAGCACATGCAGCGGATTGCGGAAGTATCATCTACATCTCTAATGGCGGAAGCAGCAACCCCGCAGTTAATCCTGATCCACCGCTTAACACCACTCCCGACAGCCTTCCCGACTTCATCACGAAAAAACTCTGGCTCGTCAATTCGTCAGGACAGGAAATCTACACCTACGATTGGAATCAGAGCATTGCCATGCATTCGGATTCTAAAAACGTTGGTCAGGCGGACTGGGCGAAATTTGCCGGAGAAACTGAAGCTGACGACATCTACGTCAAGTTTTATCTTTCCAATGGCTACAAAGAAGATTCCCACAGCGAATGGAAATGCGTCGGCACTGAGCAGATTCAAAAGGGGAATCTGGATGTTGGCGAAACCAAACATGAAACAGCAACTCTGAATCTTGCCACGGCAAACAACGGAACGCATCTCAATGCTGGAGTCTACAACATCGTCGCTTGCGTGGACCGAAAGTACGACCAAGATAACGGCGACGGTGAAGTTCCTGAAATGCACAAATCCAACAACTGCTCAACCGAAGCTGTTTTCACTGTAACAGAACCCAACTATCAGCCGACCGGCTATCTGGAAGGCATCAACTGCAATGCGGCTTGGGGTTGGACAAAAGATCCCAATACTGAAAACCCGATTGATATTCATATCTATCGCAAAAATTTGGGTTCGAGCACGGAAATATTCCAGGCAAGCATATCGGCCAATACTTACCGTAGCGATGTCGGAAGTCATGGATTTTCCTGGACCATTCCGACAAGTCTCAAGACAGGGTCTGCATATACCCTGATTTTTTACGCCCTTGATTCTTCCGGAGGCTCCAATCCGATTATCGGTCAATCTCAAATTTCCTGCGCCACACCGGTATATAATCTCTATCCGACATACAGAGCATTTAACCATGACATGCAATCGCATTTTTACACCATTTGGGAATCTGAGAAAAACACACTCGGTTCCCTGGGCTGGCTACTGGAGGGGGTTGCATTTTATGCCCATGACAGACAGGAGCCTAATACTGCTCCAGTGTATCGTTTTTATCGAACAGGCAGAGGTCATTTTTTCACCATAAGCGAAGCGGAAAAAAATTCGCTCATCGGCTCGCCTGAATGGATTTTTGAAGGGGTTGCTTTTTATGCATATCCCTGGCAAGTCAGCGGGACGGTGCCGGTGTATCGTCTTTATCGGCATTCAGACATGAATCATTTTTTTACAGCCAGTGAAGCGGAAAAAAATTATGTGATTTCTTATGACGGGCATATCTACGAAGGAATAGGGTGGTTTGCATACACAACGCCACCGAATTGAGTGTGAAAATGTTTGATTTGATGTAATGCACCTTGGAGAGATCTCAAGGTGTTTTTTTCTTATGTTTTTTTACACTTATATCTATTTTGAATTGCTTTTTCTTTCAAAATCATCTAATCTTATGTAAGATAACTAATCAATATTAATTTATTATTATGAATGAGAATCCTTTTATTTCAGTTGTCGTGCCGCTATATAATGAGGAGGGAAATGTGAAAGAACTTCATCGTCGGATTCTGGAAGCATGTCAGAAATTGGGAAAGACTTTTGAAATCATCTTTATTGATGATGGATCAAGGGATGGAACAGTGGCTGATTGCGACGGTCTTTCTCCTCTGACTTTGGTCAAATTCAGAAAGAATTTCGGTCAGACCGCAGCTTTCGATGCTGGAATCAAACAAGCGCAAGGAGAAATTGTGATAACCATGGACGGCGACTTGCAGAACGACCCGGCTGACATCAGTTTGCTGTTGGAAAAAATGGAAGAAGGTTTTGACGTGGTCAGCGGTTGGAGATTCAAGCGCAAGGACACGCTTAGTAAAAAAATCTTTTCCAGAACCGCTAATATTCTCAGAAAAATTTTGATTCATGACAACATTCACGACAGCGGATGCAGTTTGAAAGCCTACAAGCGTTCATGCTTTGAAGACGTGGATCTTTTCGGCGAAATGCATCGTTTCATGCCAGCACTTTTGGAACTTCAAGGATACAAAGTTGGGGAAGTGAAAGTCTCGCATCATCCTCGCATCCATGGCGTGACGAAATATAATTGGAAACGAGGGATGAAAGGATTTGTGGACATGATTTCAATTTGGTTTTGGAGAAAATATTCCAACAGACCGCTTCATCTTTTCGGCGGAGCCGGGATTGCTGTTTCATTTTTGGGATCTTTGATCTTGCTTTGGATGGCCGTGGAGAAAATTTTCTTCGGAGCTTCGCTTTCTGAAAAGATCTGGCCGCTCATTGGAATTTTCCTCGTGCTGGTTGGTGTGCAACTTTTCGTCTTCGGGCTTTTGGCTGACATTATTCTCAAGAATTATTATAAGGGAAGAGGGAAGATGAATTATAACATCAAAGAAGTGATAGAAAGATAAGAGTACATCAAGTTTGTAAAGTCTATCAAGTTCATCAAGTTTATCAAGTTCATAAAGTTCATCAAGTTTATAAAGTTAGTAAAGTTTTAGAAATTTAAAAAAGGCCTGTCCGGTTTCGGAGCAGGCCTTTTGTTTTCATGGATTGTTGTCCTGATGTAACTTATCTGGTGAAAGGAGCTTTGGAGGGCTTAATGGTTAGAACCATTTTTTCATGACTGGCATCACAAAAATTGAAATTCGCCTGCCAGCCATTCTTCTGAAGGACTTCTTTGAGGTAGGCCTTTGATTCCTCAGAAAGGTTTTCAATTTGAATTTTTACGGGGCACTCTCCCTCGAATTCATCCTTCAGTGCCTTCAATATTTTGGGCAGTAAAAGAGTTCTTGTGTTGAAATACATGTTTGAATCATGTTTTTCTAAATAAATTTCAGCTGGACCTGGAAAATTCATTTTTTTATCCTCCATGTGTGAAATAGGCTTCTCAACGAAAATAGCATGTCAATCAGGTAAAGGCAATACTGAAAGAAAAACGACCCCAACGAAAGGAAACTCGGGG
>CAZAJN010000035.1:0-5784 GCA_964485555.1 uncultured Bdellovibrionales bacterium | reverse complement strand
CCTGATTAGCCCGAGATCCAAAAGGCGAAGGAAAAACTTCCCTCGCCTTTTTCCTTTCCCAAAACAACTGAAATTTCTTGCGATAGCTAAAAATTTCAGTTGTTATTTTATTTTGATTTCTGGCAACAAGTCCCAGATTAGCTGAAAAATGAGTTTCATGGTGTTGTAGATTTCTGCGCCTTCGATAATAAGTCCTACTTCCTCCTTTGCTGAAATTAAAGCCACGCTTTGATGGCCATAAATATTAATTTCAATAGTAAAAGGATATTTTTTATAATCAATTATCTTTGTCACGCGTAGTTGCTCAACATCCTTTGATAGAAAATTTTCTTTCATGAATTCAGTCCCAGGTATAATTCCCTTTGCCCAAATACCAGCTCTTTTTCTTCTTGCTAAATATTCCATGGACCATTCCATGCCCATGGCCTTTATAATGTCATCTGAAGCAAAACCAAGAGTTTCCGTTTTGTATCTTAATGTATCAGCATAAACTTCTTTCAATCCTTCCTTCCCTTCATAGAATCTAATTTTTGGTTTAGATCCTCGTATGTTATTAATTGACTGCAGCTGTGGTAAAATCTCCGCAAACAATCTCTCCTTGCTTCTAAGATTTCTTTGAATCTTTTCCGGATCCTCGCCCACGAACAACCTTTTCTTACCTTTAGATGTTTCAGAAATAAGTCCTTCATTCATCAAGTCCAGCAAAATGTCATAGCAGGTTGTCCTTTTGATTCCAGCCTTTTTGGAAATTTCAATCACGGAAGAGCTGCCCAGCTCCAAAGCAGCCAGATACACATCTGCCTTTTTACCACCTAATCCCATTTGTTCTAATGTGTTTTTTATATCCATACAATTTTCAAATCCAACTAAGATGTCATGCTAAATTTATTTCAGCATCTTGAATTTGTAGGTCTTTAGATCCTGAAACCCGTCTACCGCCGAGGCAGGCAAGTTCAGGATGACACTTTTTATTATTATGTCGACTCTTTCCGTCAACATTTCCACTATATCATATTGACCTATTTTGTCAATATTTTGCTTAATAATGGCAATTTATTGTTTTTATCATATTTCCCATACCGTGATACTTGACGCTTATTATTGACAATTTCGTGTTTTACATATATAATGCAACGTTACGATAAATATGTAACATGATTAGCAAAAGGTTATTTCACAACAAAATACCAATCAAAAAAGGAGAATGGCTATGAAAAAATTTCAGCAGGTAGTTGATACTCTCGGACTCATTGGCGCATTAAATCTTTACGCGGATAAGCTATGCGACAATTTCTGGGAAGCTTATTCTTTGATGCAACTTCTCGAATTCCTTTCTGGAACAAACGAGAAGCTGAAAAAACCTCTAATTGCAGCAATAGTGGCCAAGGCTAAAAAGTTTGATGATTGGAAGCTAATAAATGAAAGTGTTGCCTATTTTGAAGACCTGAAACAGAAATCTTCAGAAGAAATGGAAATGCTAGCAAGGAGTTTCGAGCAACTCGTTACAGCTTTAAATTCTATCCCACGATCATATTATGGGATAATGTCTGCTTCCCACGTTGAAATGAGCATTCCAAATCGTCACAGATGGGCAAAAATTTGGAAAAAAATGATTTCTTCAGCTAGAACAATTGATCAATTCAAATATCTATGGAATATTGATTGGCGTCCCAGAGAGCGGAAGCCAGCTGGAAAAGAAGAGGCAGAATTAATTGAGAGAAATTTCTTAAAATACAACAAGGATCAGCTGAGCAATATTTCTGTTTTAGAACTCCGCGAGTTATTTTATTCCACTGCCGGATGGGAATGCGCAGAGCTCAACCAGTTATTGTCCAATATGCTCATAGACAGATCCCTTGAGACTGAATACGATTTAGCCTTCTGGATCAGTAACAACATGAAACTATTTAGCGACGATAGGATTATCACCGAAATAAGAAAGTGCATTCCTACTTTCAATGACTGGCTAAAGCTTTTTCTTGAAAATGGTAAGACCTGGTACATAAAGAAGCTTTGCCTTGAAGCAACCGAACTGGATTTTTCTTTCAGTAATTACAGAAAAGCCTGCCGCGAGATTGAAATTTCATTTCGAAATGACTTCGAGACCCAGTGGCGAAGAAGGGAGGAACTAGCTTTTCTGTTTTATCCGCATCTTAAACGCACTGCCTCTTCATTTAATGAGCTACTTCGGGTTATCCACATTTTGTTAGATAAAGAGAATAAGTGCAACAGAAATGACATCCGAGAAATATTTACTGAAATAAATAAACTCGAGATGACTCCACGACAATTGTACGACCTTGCTGAATTAAGCCATCATTTTCAGTTTGAGAGAGCTTATCATGATAAGTTATGGAAAATTATCAGAAGCAAATACTCAATCTTGGAGCTGAACCTTGAAGAATGGCTAGCAGTCTATCGCGAAAGCAAGTACCGCGCAATCAGGGAAATAGCTAGCAGTAAAATAAACCAGCTACTTTAACTGCATTAGATTTACTGGGCGATGGATAACTCCATCGCCTTTTTTATTTTTCAAAATAATTCAAAAGCGCATTTAATCCTATATTTGTTTTTGTGGACAGTTCACTCAAAAACACTACGGCATAATGCTCTTGCTCTGGCGATTCAGGAACCAGTAAATATTTTCCATCAACTTCTTTGACAAATGCATTCTCAGGAAAATTTTCATCGAATTTCAGCAGTTCAATTTCAATCTCTTCATTGGTCATTGCAAGCAATTTATTTTCTTTTTCTGTTTTAATTGATAACTGATTACTGATGACCGATGACGCTTCTTCTATTTCAACATCCAATAGTTGCTCACTAATTTCAGCATTTTTAATATTGCTTATTGTATCTTGATCACTAATACCCGATGTTTCATCATTGTTTTGTGAATTGTTTATTGGATTTTGTTTATTGCTTGTAATTTGCAATTTGTCATTTGAAATTTCTCGCGCCCATTCCCATCCTCCTTCAACTTTCTTATAAACCTCCCCTTCCTCAATTCCTTCCTCTTTTTTATATTTCAATTTATATGCAACTTCACCGTCAGGATAGCGCAGTTCTATTTTGTCTTTTTTATTGTTCAAGGTGAAACTTGAAACTTCCCTGGTAAGCTCTTTGGATTTGTTTTTATTAATCTCAACATCTTCCCTGATTGGATGATTCACAAAATTTTTCCAACCAGTTGCGATGCTCCAACCTTTCAAGTTTATTTTTTTCTTCGATTTATTCTGAATCGTGATGGTTTCGTTTTTCGTGTCGCTTCCTTCAGGATTAGCATTAACAATTGTGATCTTAACTTTAGGATGTGGAAATTCCTCAACTTTGACGGTGAAATTATGCACGACGTCCTCACTACCATCTGAAAGTTTCACGGATCCATCATATGTTCCTTTTTTCACATATTTGTGACGTGTTTTTGCAAGATAACTTTTATGCTTATCTCCAAAATCCCAGGTGACTTTCACAATGTCGCCATCGGCGTCGCCGGTGCCCACGGAAAAATCCGCGTATACTTTTTCATAAACTTCATCTGGAATTTTTATTTTTCCATAAGGCTCACTGTTGAAAATGTTTTCCTTCCCGGGCGTCAGAAACTTGCTCCATTTCCATGAAGAACCATTGAAATTGTAGGAAGCGCCTTTCTTGCTTTTGTCATAATAAATTTCGGAAACGATTTTTCCTTCTTCATCGCGCAGTGTTAAAGTTTCTTTGCTGGAGTTGAGAGCGAATTTAAAAACTTCCCCAAAGACGGTAAGAAATTTTTTAGCCCCTATCATCAAGTGATTTTCAAATTCATATTCTCCCTTTTTTGTCGCATCATGAAGCTTCCATCCAGACAAATCACTTTCCGTGTCGCCTGAGTTATAGATCTCAATGAACTCATCTGTTCCTTTTTCAGGATCAGGCAAAATTTCATTTATAAAAACCGTACCGAAATGCTTGGAAAACTCGCCTGAGCGCAGCGAATCATCTTTTTCTTCTTCATAATTTTCCTCATTTTCCGCTGATGGAGTGAGGGTCTTGGTCCAGCGCCAACCATCTTCAAAAAAACTGTATGATTTGTCCTGTGTGCTGAAATTTGTTTTGTATTCTTGCTTGTCAATTTCTTTGTCTTTCGCATTGAGAAGATGAATTTCGTCTTCATCATTGTTCAAATGAAGATTGCCGACCAGCACCAGAAAACTCCCTTCAGAGATTTCTGCATCATCTGAAAATTTTTCCTCGTGTCCCGCTTTGTCGCTAATTTTCCACCCAGTCAGAAAACACGATTCTTCTTCCTCGCTCACCACTTCAACATATTCTTCGTTGGAAAAAGGATAGATCTCATTAATGGAAATTCCGGATTGGCAGATGTTTTCCTCTATTTGCTCGAATGAACTATTTCTTGGATCAGGTGCATGCGCTTCAAAATCATTTTCGTAGTCATCTGAATCAGGGCATGCCGCGTTTTTTCTATGCACGCTTTTCGTGTTGCTGGCGCCGGAATATTTCACAAAATCAATATAATCTTTCTCATCTTGAGAATTGACAACCACTTCACTTTTGACAAGTGCGACTTTTCCACTACTTGCAGATAAGCCGACAGTGCCAAAAGCGTCAGATTCTGGCAGCTCAACGCCATTGCCATTTCCTGCGGCTTGTCTTATCAAATAGAAACTCCTAGCAGAAAGTGTTCCGACAAGTTTTGTGCTGTTGCTGGAAGAAAACGAACCGGAAGTTGATGCGTACTGAATCATCCACCCATCCATGGAAATATCCTCGCTGGAAGAATTGTATAGCACGATGAAATCATTCTTATATTGAGCTCCATTGTTGCCACCTCCTCCATAGATCTCATGTATCATGGCTCCATCCCTGCAAGAAGCCTCAGCCTTCTCTAGGCAAGCAAAAAGCGCCACAAAAACTAGCGCTAATACTGCTTGATATTTAAGCGATTTTTTTACCCGCATGCATGAAGTGCGGGATGTTGTTTTTTCTTTCACCCTTTTTGACCCCCTGATATTTAAACAATTTAAAAACAAATATTATTCTTCCATTTTTTCCTTGATCATTTCTCCGAATCTTTCTGCTGATTGAGATTTGCTCTTCTTTTGCAGTTCGGCAATCACACTTTTGACGTGATACGGATCGGAAATCGTGCGAAAAACAAAATTCTCATTCTCGCCTGCAGTTTGCACTTTGACATCTCCAAAATTTATGATGGTCGGAATAAAGCCAACAACCTCCGTGGAAATGTCTTGGATTTTTGCATATGTCATCTCACTTACTTTTCGTGTGAACATCCCTTTTTGTTCAATGTTGATGATGCGTTCATTGGTTATGATCCAAATATCAAAATAGTAATCAACCCAAATCAGGAAGCTATAGATCCAAAGCGCCAGCATAAAAAAATTCTGCGCGAACAAAATCACGGGCTTATCAACACCGCTCAAAAAATTTGGAAAATATACGGGAATGAAAACAAGACTACCAAAAAAAATTCCGGCAATCAAAAAAACCAAGAAGAATTGCTGCAAAAGATAGAACCAATTACGATGAAGAACCATGACCACATCCTCACTCTCGCCCAAGTCCTTGAAATGATATTTTGAAAATCCATCCATATAAATAAATTTCTCCATATTCCTCCTCTCCTCAGATGAGGAGAGGTCGGGGGAGGTTGATAATCGGGACACCTGCCTCGCATCGACGAGCAATCGTCTTGCGAGTCGAGGCGGGGCTCTCCCTATCCAAAGTGGGAAAGATAATGAGTTAAAACCTTTTAAGCAGTAAATT
>CAZAJN010000034.1:0-4216 GCA_964485555.1 uncultured Bdellovibrionales bacterium | reverse complement strand
TCGCTCACGAGCGACAGGACTTGGGATACGCGCACGTTGTGACGAAATAAATTTTTTATCTTGCGCTTTGCACTGTTGATTTTAAAAGGGGATAGTGATTTTTTCTGCTTTTGGGGAGCAGAAAAAATTAAAATATAATGTCAAAACAAATACTAAAAATATTTTCCTTGCTCGCTTTGTTTTTTATGTTGCCGAGCTTAGCTAGCGCTGATGATAAACTTTTACAATTATCAGATCTGACGTATGTCGGCGCCTTCAGGATGCCGACAGGAGCCGGTGGCTTTGATTATAGCCAGGGTGTAATCACGTATGATGGCGAAAGTAATTCCTTATTTATTGTCGGAGCTTCGAATGCCCCAACGAGCACTTCTAACAATTATGTCGCTCAAATAAGCATACCATCGAATTTGGTGAATAGTTCAGATTATACCCAACTTCCAACTTCAACAATGCTGCAAAATTTTGCTGATATCACGGAAGGCAATCAATTTTTAATTGGGGCAAATGGTGCTGTTCACGGCATTACTAACGGTGTCCATATAGGAGGATTATTGGAATATGAAATTGCAGGAACTAATGAATTGATAGGTTCTCTTTACAGTTATTACGATGGATCCCATACTGCAATTCGCTCTCATTTTACTTCAGGGATTTCATTGGCAACTATTGGAGATTTTCGTGGAGTTTACAAAGTTGGCGCAACTCCAAGTCCTGTTCCTCAAGCTGGTTTTATTGGTGGTTACATGGCCAATATTCCTTTAAGTTGGCAATCTCTTTTGGGGGGACCAGTTTTATCTGGCAAGTCAGGAATTCCCATTATAAGTCGTACATCTTATGGACCAGCAGCTTTTGCATTCGACCCTGCCAATCTAGTCGGAACTCCAAATGATCTAGATCCTGTGTCAGCAGCATCTTTGCTTTATTATGACCAATCCCATCAGACATTGGGTGAGTGGTCGACATCGGAACCGATAAATCAATATATCTCACTAGGGGATAATCAAAGCGGCGTGGTTTTTCCAGAGGGAAGCAAGAGCGTTTTGTTTTTCGGTCGGCACGGTTCTCAAAATTGTTATGGTCCTGGAACAACTATTGTGGCACAGATTGGCAATGGATTTGGCACGCAAAGTGGAACTGCGGATAATCAGTGTCAGGGTGGTCCAGTTGATGTTGCAGATCAGAGATGTTGCTTCGAGCATGTGGATAGTATCTACAATAAAGGAACTCATAGTTATCCCTATCATCCATATGTTTGGGCTTATAGTGCCGATGATTTTGCATCTGTAAAATCAGGAATAAAACAACCTTGGGAAATCTTACCTTATGGCACGTGGGAGCTTAACTTGCCAACAACAGCTTATCAGGGTATTGAGCGTGATATTCAAATTAAAGGAGCTGCGTACGACCCAGTCACACAGAGAATATATGTAACGCAGGGAAATTTTGAGGGCAATGGCAGAAAACCATTAATTCATGCTTTTCAATTGAGCCTACCAAGCGCAATAGATGCCATTCCTCCCGCAGTTCCAATCGGACTCTGCGTGCAATAATAATCGGAAGGAAAAATGCAAAATCAATATTGAGTTTGTTAAGCCAAGCAAAGAATTTAAATTTATTTACAATAAAATGAAAAAACAAATCTCAATTTTTCTTTTTCTCTTTGCTGTAATCTTGATTCCGCTAGATTCAGTGTTTGCGACTGATAAATTGCTACAACAATCAGATTTTATTTACAAGGGTGCTTTTAGGGTTCCGCAAGGGGCAAAGAATAATTCGATGCGATCAAATGCTCTTTCTTTTGGTGGGAAAGGAATCTCATTTAGATCGCCTTCGAGTGGCGCACCAAACGGATCAATTTATATTGTAAATAGGGACAATCTTGTTTCTGAATTGGTAATACCTGCAATAAAAAATCCTAGGAATCCCGCAGAATGCCCTACAGGTTTAATTTCTTGTCTTAATACGGCGACTTGGAAGCATGGTCCCATGGATATTTTAAATGGAAATATTAACACAACATGGGAGGGACACCAATCTCGAAAAGTTTTTGGGTCATCGCAGGAAGCCGATACATCGATATGGGGAACGCTGGTTTATAATAATAAACTTATCAGTACTGTTTTGACATCATATGATGCAGACACGCATGGACCTTTTTACACCCACTCCGTTTCCTCTTTAGATTGGGACAATGCCATAGCTGAGAGTGTAAATTTTTCTGGCATTTATCAGATAAATGCATACACCTCAAATGCGGTTAAAAACTCAGGTTTTGTCGGTGGCTATATGGCAACAGTTCCTAGCGCATGGCAAACAATATTAGGTGGAACTGCGTTAACGGGGATGATTCGAGAATCCACGGTATCTAATGGATCATTCGGACCGTCATTGGTGAGTTTTGATCCAGATGCATTATCAGGGGCTAACACGAATGCAATACCTGGAAACATTTTGGTTGGATATCCTAGCAGTGGAGTTTTTTATAATTATCCGAGTGGGGTTGACGTGGTTGCTCCTCAGTCGCGAGCATCGATGAATTTGTGGGTCCGCGGAGCTGTCTTTCCTGAGGGGAGTAAATCCGTCGTAGTTTTTGGAGCTACTGGATTGGGGCTTACTGGACTGGGAGATTCGTGCTATGGCGAAAATACAGCTGATGTAACTCAGGTTAAATCCAAATCTGAAATAACATCGTGGTGGAGCGAAAATGGAAATCCTGCCAGTTATAGTTGTGGCGGAGTAAATATAAATATTAACTCAGGAAACGGGCAACCAGACAATCCGTGTTGCTTTGACAGTGCTTTTTCTTCCAAGGGGCAGCATTCATATCCTTACATAGCTAGGGCTTGGTTTTACAGTGCCGATGATATGGCAGCCGTTAAAGCTGGGACTAAAAATTATGATGAAGTATTGCCATATGCACAGTGGGATTTGGATAGTTATTCAATTACTCCGTACAGAACATGGGATGATGATACTAATATGTGGTCCGCTGAAACAAATTCGAATTTTTCATACACACGAAATAATGGAGCAAGTGATCTGCCTTTTGCAGCCGCAAATGACGGTATTATGGGTGCTGCTTACGACGACACGACGCAAACTGTTTATTTAGTGCAAAAAAACTCTGATATGCCAGGACTCGAACCCTTTCCTTTGATTCATGCCTTTCAACTTAATTTACCAATTTATTCAGATGTTAATGCTCCCGCCGCACCAAATGGATTGAATGTGATATGATGAATGTATATTGTTTCATTAATTCCCGGAAATGCAAGATACTAAATTAAATTTGAGTAGTGAATAACCATGGATAATTTCTCAATAATTGCAAGATGCAAAAATACAAAATTAAAATATTTTTTCTGATTGTATTGTTTTTCGGAATGTTTGGTGTGACCAACAATATTTTTGCGTTGCCGGCTTTTCCGGGAGCTGAAGGTCTTGGCGGCAGAGGTGGCACTGTTATTAAGGTTACAAATTTGAATGATAGTGGGGCAGGGAGTCTTCGCGAAGCTCTTGCTGCTTCCGGACCGTGTTTCGTATCCAAGTGATTGGCCATCTTACCAGCAACTAACACCTTTGGCAGACAATGACAATGACGGTATGGCTGATTCCTATGAATCGTCTCTCGGCTTGAATGATGCTCTCAATGATTCTGCGGGAGATGTTGACGGCGATGGCTATACTAACATAGAAGAATATTTTTATTATTTGACGAACAGTGAGCAGGCGGACAACACTTCACCAGCTGCCCCTAGCGGGCTGAATGTGATGTGATTATCTTATGAAGTAAACAAAAATCCATGATTGAGTCAGGGGTTTTTTGTTTGAAGACTATGCGATGCTGATCGGGTCAACGTCGACGATCCAGCCGGTTGAAAGTCCACCGATTATTTTCACAATCGGCGCCGGAAGGGAAGTGGATGGTTCGAAGTTTCGCAAAAGGATGTGCATGCGATGTTTGCCTCGGATTTTGCTGACTAGTGGTTTGCTCGGCTCGGTAATTCTCAGGGTTAAAATTACCGAAATCTCTTTGCTCAGCGCGCTGTGGATTTTTTGAATTTCTTTTTCCAATTTAGATTCGTCTGCTTCCTGAAAAGTCAGCTTCACGATTGATCCAAATGGCGGATAGTGCAAAGATTCGCGTTGCTTTGTTTCTCTTTCGAAAAAACCTTGATAGTTGCGGTTTGTGACAAAATCAAAAATCGGCTGATTG
>CAZAJN010000033.1:0-38962 GCA_964485555.1 uncultured Bdellovibrionales bacterium | reverse complement strand
GATTGTGAAAAGCTGGGATTTTTTATCAATGCATCTTTCTTTGATAATTTTTTGTGCTCTAGCTGACTGTTGGATATTGATTGTTGTATTTTGCTTTCCGATTATTCCTGCTTTCTGCTCAGCAATTTTTGCAATTGTTTTTCCGAGAATTTCAGTGTGATCCAGCCCTATTTTTGTGATGATGCAGATTTTATTTTTTGAGGTGACCGTGTTGGTTGCGTCCAGGGTTCCGCCCAGACCAGTTTCCATGACCGCGTAGTCAATCTTTTCTTTGTCGAACATGAAAAATGCCAATCCTACATTTATTTCAAAAAATGTCGGGGCGCCATATTTGCAACTTTCCATTTTTCGTATTGCGGGAAGAATCTGGTTGAAATATTTTAAAATCAATTTTTCATCCGGAAAGGTGTTGCCAATTTGCATCCTTTCCCTGATGTCAAAAATATGCGGTGAAATTGAGAGTCCGACCTTGAATCCCTGACTTTGCAAAATATGGCTGGTCAGATAGGCGGTTGAGCCTTTGCCGGATGTTCCGGCAATATGGATGACTTTAATTTTGTTCTGAGGATCCCCTAAGAGTTTCATGAAGTATTTGGCTCTTTTGAGGCCGATATCTCCCATGAACAAAGCATCCCGTGTCGGAATGCGGGTTTTGAGAAATTCTTCAAATTGTGCCAGCGTTTGAATTTTCATCTAACAATCATACTTGGAAAATCTGGCTTTGGCAATGATATTTCTGGATATAGTTCGAGCTTTTTTATTTCATTAAATCATGTTAAAATGTATATATTATTAGGTCATTTGATATCAATGTCATGCTGAACTTGTTTCAGCATCTATATAAGCCGAAACTCTAGATCCTGAAATAAATTCAGGATGACAAAAGTGAGTTGCAAGTTCAGGCTTATTTAAAGATAAAAATGGCATTTAAATTAAATCAGTTATTAGTAAAAATACATTATTAGTTGGCTTCTGCGGGATACTGAATAATTTGTAGATTTGTATTAAATTTGTAATTTCGTTAGGTTTATGAAATTCGACATCCTCACAATTTTCCCGGAAATTTTCGACAGCTATTTTAATGAGTCTATTATTAAACGTGCTAAAAATGCCGGAGCTGTGGAAATTGAGACGCATAACTTGAGAGATTATACTGCAGACAAGCATCACAACATTGACGACACTCCGTATGGTGGAGGCGCCGGGATGGTGATGCGAGTTGAGCCTATTTACAATTGCTTGAAAGAAATAAAGAAGTCATTGGTCATTAGTGATCAGTCATCTGCTCGCACCATTCTTTTTTCTGCCAAAGGTAAAAGATTCACGCAAGCCGATGCGCACAGACTTGCTGAATATGATCGAATCATAATGATATGCGGACGATATGAAGGTGTGGATGAAAGAGTGGCTGAAAACCTTGTTGATGAGGAAATCTCAATCGGGGATTTCGTGCTGACTGGAGGTGAAATTCCAGCCATGGTTGTCGTGGACAGTATCACGCGCCTTCTGCCTGGAGTTTTGGGCAATGATCAAAGTGCGGTAATTGAATCTCACAGTGAAGAAGGATATTTGGAATACCCGCAATATTCCAAGCCGGAAGAATTCGAAGGTTGGAAGGTTCCCGAGGTTCTTTTAAGCGGACATCATGGTGAGATTGAGAAGTGGAGAAAAGGTAAGGCGAAAAGCAAAAAATAAGGTTGGGCAGAAGTAAGAAACATAAGGCATTGGCAGTAAGACAAGCCTTATGTTTTAGGAAGTAGGGTTTGCTACTTACAACTTACAACATACTTCTAGACCTACAGCTAATACCTAATGTTTCCAATAACTTATTGAATTATGCAAAATAAAGCACCAGACAAAGTGTTGCTTCCAGTGGTTTTGATTTTGTTGACCTTTGGACTCATCATGATTTCAAGCGCTGGAATTATTTATTCCGAAACTCGCTATGGCGACGCGTATTTCCTTTTCAAGAGACAACTTCTTTTTGGATTGATGCCGGGTCTTTTGGCGATGTGGCTTTTTCAGAAAATAGATTATCACTATTGGCGAAAGATGGCAGTCCCATTCTTTTTCTTGTCTATAATTTTTCTTATTTTGGTTTTTGTTCCGGGAATCGGTTCCAGGATCTATGGAGCAAGTCGCTGGCTTCAATTGGGACCATTCTCTTTTCAGCCATCAGAAATGGCCAAACTTGCAATGGTTATTTATCTGGCAGCCTGGCTTGAAAGTCGTGGAGCTAATCGCATCAAAGACGTCTATGAAGGATTCTTGCCATTTTTGGGAATCATGGGTATGGTTGGTTTTTTGATCATGAAGCAACCTGACACTGGAACATTCGGCGTGATAGTTTTGTCTTCTTTTGCTATTTTTTTTGTGTCGGGCGCGAAATTCAATCATCTTTTTTCGATGGGGGCGATGGGCGCTGCGTTGCTTTGGATTCTGATCAAGCTTGAGCCATACAGATTTGATCGAATCTTGGCGTTCATGGATCCAGGCGCTGATCCACAAGGAATCGGCTATCAAATAAATCAGGCCTTGTTGGCTGTTGGATCGGGTGGATTGTTCGGCGTCGGATTGGGTCATAGCAGACAAAAATTCAACTATCTGCCTGAGCCAGTGGGGGATTCAATCTTTGCAGTAATTGGAGAAGAGGTGGGATTCATAGGAGCTTTTATTTTAGTGACATTGTTTGTCATGTTGGCCATGCGAGGAATCAAGATTGCCAAAAATGCACCGGATATGTTCGGTCGATTGGTTGCCACTGGAATCACGGTCTGGATCATCATGCAGGCGTTTATAAACATCAGTGCAAACATCGCTCTTGTCCCGCTCACAGGAATTCCTTTGCCTTTTATAAGTTACGGTGGAACTTCGCTGGTGTTCTTGATGTCCTCGATTGGAATTTTGCTCAACATCTCCAAGCAGTCCAGCATCGAGAACTAGCTTCAACTGGCTGGATTTATTGCAGATTTGTTGGTATGCTTATTCTATATAGATGAATTATGAAGCATGAATCATGAATTAAGTATGATTTGCATTTTCATAATTCATAATTCATAATTCATAATTCTGAACATTATGCGAATCGTACTAACAGGCGGGGGGACTGGGGGTCACACGACACCTTTGGTTGCTATCGCTGATAAATTGAAAGCAAAATTAGGACCAGAGGCTAACATTTTGTATATTGGGTCGGGAGCTGAGATGGAAAAAAAGATCATGGGGGCTGAGGGTATCCCGGTAAAATTTGTGATGAGCGGCAAAATGAGGCGCTATTTTTCTTTTGAGAATTTTACTGATTTTTTGAAAATTCCTATCGGCTTTGTTCAATCTCTTTGGATATTGCTGCGGTTCATGCCGGACGTCATTTTCTCAAAGGGCGGATATGTGGCTGTGCCCATTGTGCTGGCAGCTTGGATTTATCGCATTCCGGTTATGATGCATGAATCGGACAGCACGCCTGGACTTGCCAATCAATTTTTGGCCAGATTTGCAAACCGTATCGCAGTTGCATATCCTTCCGCGGAAGAATATTTTCCAAGGACGAAAACTGCACTTGTGGGAAATCCTATACGCCATCAGGTTGTTGATGGTGATCCTGTCATTCTCAGAAAAGAACTTGGATTTACTGAATCCAAAAAAACCATTCTCATACTTGGTGGTTCTCAGGGATCTCAAGTGATCAATGACGCAATAATCAAAGTTTTGCCGCAATTGCTGACTCGCTATCAAATCATTCATCAGACTGGCGAGGCCAATTTGGAAAATGTGGTCAGAGAAGCGGCTTTCATGGGAATCAAGGCTGGACATGGCGGATATTATCCGGTCGGATTCATGAATGCCAACAAGCTCCGCGACTCTTTTGCTCTCAGTGATTTGGTCATAAGCAGATCCGGGGCGACTTTCATTACTGAGATCGCTGCCAACTCAAAGCCTGCAATTTTGATTCCACTTTCAAACAGCGCCAATGATCATCAGCGGATGAATGCCTATTCGCTTGCTCGAATTGGAGCCGCTTTGGTTCTTGAGGAAACAAATCTCGGGGAGCACATCATGCTGGAAAAAATCGATAAGATATTGTCTGATGAACAATTACGCAAGACGATGACGACTGAAATAAGAACCTTCTATCACCCAAATGCTGCAGAAGTTATTGCAAACAGCATCATTGAAATAGTGCGCGCTTAATTGATTGGTAATAAAAAATCATGGAAATAAAAGATTTGAAGAAAATTTATTGCATTGGAATTAAGGGGGCTGGCATGACTGCTGTGGCTGAGATTTTGAAAAGTCGAGGAATTGAGGTGAGTGGATCTGACACAGAAGAAGTTTTTTATACAGATGAAATTTTGAAGCGTCTGCAAATTCCATTTTATGAAAAATTTTCAGCTGAAAATGTGCCCAGAGATTCAGATCTGATCATTTTTTCCACAGCCTATAATGAAGAGAACAATCAGGAAATGGCGGCTGCCAAGAAGACTGGAATTCCTATGTTGAGTTATCCTGAAATGCTGGGCAAACTCTTTCAGGAAAAGCTAGGAATTGCAGTTTGCGGAACACATGGAAAAACAACCACGACTGCTATGTTGGCTGAGGCTTTTGCATCCGCCGGAAAAGATCCTAGTGCAATTGTCGGTTCCCAGGTCATTGCTTGGCAAGGGAGCGCACTTTCCGGTCAGGGGGAATATTTTATTGCGGAATCGGATGAATATCAAAATAAATTGAGATTCTATCAACCTTGGTCGGTGATCTTGACCAGTGTTGACTATGATCATCCTGATTTTTTCCCGGACTTTCAATCATACAAGCAAGTTTTCAAAGATTTTGTCGCCAAAATTCCCAAGACAGGTTTTCTGGTTGTTTGGGGTGACAGCTCTGATACGGTTGAGGTTGCAAAAGATGCCAACTGCCAAGTGCTGACCTATGGATTTGGAGAGGATAATATGTACAGAATCATGAATCATGAATCACGAATCATGGAAGAAGATAAGAAAAATTTTCAATCATTTGAAGTTTTTTTTGAAGATGAGAGTTTGGGTATTTTTGAAACGCCGCTGTCTGGAAAGCATAATGTTTTGAATTCAACTGCTGTGATAGCGCTTTCGCATGCGATCGGACTCGATTTGGAAAAGATAAAAAAATCCTTGTCACAGGCTAAGGGCACTTCTCGCCGATTTGAACTTATCGGAAAATTTGGCGAGGCTGTCTTGATTGATGACTACGCTCATCATCCTGACGAGATTAAACCTACTTTGAACGGTGCAAAGACTCGCTATGAAGGAAAAAGGATTTGGACAGTTTTTCATCCCCACACTTTTTCCAGAACCAAAGCCCTTTTGGAGGACTTTGCGCAAAGTTTTGATGATACGGAAAAAGTTGTTGTGATCGGAACATATGGAAGCGCTCGGGAAACCGGAGGAGGGGCTACGTCGGAAGACTTAGTAAAGCTTATAAATAAATATAATAGGGATAAGGCTGAATATATAGAAACAATTGATGAAGCAGTAGAATATTTGAAAGAAAAATCTGGAGAATATGATGTGCTGATAACTATGGGAGCTGGAGATGTTTGGCGCGTAGCAGAAAAACTGAGAAACAGTAATCAGTAGCCAGTGAATAATAATGAGGAATTATTTTGAAAAGATAAGATTAAATTGGAGTCGCCATGGAATTTGGGCGATTTTGGTTTTGGCGTCGGTCTTGAGATTCAAAGGATTAGTCAGAAGGGATCTTTGGTATGATGAAGCTTTCACGGGTGTGACAGTCAAGGAGAATTTCGGAAGCATGATTGAAATGATCATCAATGATGTCCACCCACCGCTGTACTATATTTTTCTCAAAGGTTTTTCTTTTTTCTTTGATTATAGTGTCTATGGACTTAGACTTTTTTCTGCAATTTTCGGTCTAGCTTCCATTTGGGCGCTGTATATGTTGGCAAAAGAATTGTTTGATGCAAGGGTCGGGCGCTATGCGGCATTGATTGGGGCAATTTCTCCTTTAGCTATCCAATACTCGCAAGAAGCGCGCATGTATGCGATGCTGGTTTTTTGCATTCTGATTGCTTCATATTTTTTTGTGAAAGGGCTGAAAACAAATCAACACAAATATTTTGTTTGGTGGGGGATTTTCACAGGATTTTCAATGTTGACGCACTATATAGGCATAATTTTTTCAGCGCTATATTATCCGGCATTTGTCATATGGAATTTGTCAGACAACGGATCTTTTGATGGAAAAAAACTGAAACAGAAATTTTCACTTATTTTTCAAAAATGCTTGCCAATCAAAAATCTGATTGCTGGGTACATTTTTGGACTGATTGTTTTTCTGCCTTGGCTTAAAAATTTCCTATATCATCTTTCGATTAAGGGCGAGAATTTGAGTTGGGTGAAGCCTGCCACATTGGGGGATTTTGCCACGATGATCCAGATGTTTCTTTTTGGAACTCCTCTTGGCGAGTTGTCTTCCGGAATGCCACAACCCAATGAACTTTCCGGCATCGCCCATGATTCAATCCGGATGGCATTGGCGATGGGCTTGGCTGTCATTGTTTGGCAACTGTGGAGCAGGAAGGCTAGAAAACAAATGTCCATAGCATTATTGTTTTCACTAGGATTCATGCTTGTCATCTATTTCCTTTCAGTCACCATGGCAGATCAGCAATATTTTGTTGCTCGCTACATCTTGCCGGGAGCTTTCTTCTTTTTTATTTTTGTGGGATTTTGGCTTTCACGATTGAGGTGGCAAATTGTGGCAGGAATTTTCGCTTCATATTTGCTGTTGATTTCCATGATAATTCCGCTGGCAAATTCCAAAGGTTATAATGAAATGATTTTGCATCTTGATAGATATAAGAATAATGATTTTTATATTTTGAATTCTTTCGACTATGTCATCGCCAAATATTATCTGGGCGATGAAAAATTGACCTTGTATAATTATGATTGGCCAGGATACAATCCTGATTTCTGGGCGGCAATCGGAAAAGGTCTCAAACGCAGTGAAAACTTCGATGATCTCAAGAACAATCCAAGGGCACTTGTCATTTCCAATAAGCCCCTCACCCGTGACAATCAATACTTTTCAACTCAAAATTTGGTCTTAGTTGATCAATACAAAAATATCTTAGTGTACAAATTTCAAAGATAAAATCATTGCTATAATGCAGATACAATTGGTAGCGTATTAACCATTTGTATTTGTTTGCAGAACATTTGATTATCGTTGATTTTATCAAAAATTTGCATTATCTAAATATAAAAAACAATTCAATAATAATTTTTTCTCAAAAAAAAGCCGTACCCGATAAGACGAGTAGCGGCTTGTGGAGCAAGTAGTTTGTCAGTCGATCGACACAACCTTCACTCTGCTCATTCGCTCACAGAACCTTCTGTTCTGAATTTGAACGTAGAGCAGGAAAGAAAGCGTCATGACCATTGCTAGCATCGCAAGAATCTCATATGGAATGACGCCTTCACATATTCCTGCAAGACACATGAAACAAGCGAAAAAGAAAAACACATACATTATCAGTAATTCAATTTTTGCACGAAGTGAATACTGAAAAGTTATACTAGCCGTTATTGTTTTCATTGGCAACCTCCTTTTGCGTTTTAACGTCTCGCCGACTTAAGGAACTACCTGATCTCTGATAGTATATATTAGTACGTATTGAATTAGGTGTCAATATGAGATCAGAAAGAGCCAAAAACCGTCCAGCCCATGCCATGAATGCGTCAATAATTCTGTCCATAAAGCCCTCCCTTGGGTCTTTTTTGAAATAACTGCAATTTTTATCCTAACAGTATATTATACTCCTATTTCACCTAAATGTCAAGTATAAAATCAAGCAAAATTAAGGTATAATTAATAGTATTGTAATTCATGTTTGTATATATCCATGGAATCAAGAATCGAAAACCAAGAAAAAACAAAAATCGAAAACATTCAACAGGAAAGAATAAACAGACTTACAGTTATCAACATGAATCTGGCTTCTTTTAGTGGTGATAAAAACGCTGATAATTCAGAGTTAGAACAAAAAAGAAACTCGGATATTGAAAAAAGATTGGACGAAATGAGGGATGCGGGATATGAAATTGGTGAACAGACAAGAAAACTAATTTTCGAAAAAATGGAACATGAGTCAATTGAGTTGGCTGAGCGAGTCAATGAGAAATTTGACGAACTTTTGAATGAAAAGAAAATAATCGAGTACTTGATGAAGAATTTGCCTGATACGGAAAAAAGAATCGAAACACTCTTGGATAAAGCATGCAAGGTGATTGTGGTAATTCCCGTTTATGGCGAGAGAGATTATGTTTTTCGTCCATTGGAATCTTTGGCAAAACAAAAAGATGTAAAACCGGAAGATTTTGAAGTGATTTTTGTTTTGAATAATCCAGGCGAGGAACCTTTGAGAAGTAAAAAAGAAAGTGATGTTGACTATTCCAGGACTTTGGAGCAGTACAAAAAATCGCTTGTTGAAAACAAGCAAGTGATGAATATTCTTGAATTTATAAATGGAGAAGAAAAGGAAATTGGATGCACGGAAGATGAGATGAAAACAATCGGTTTGATCAAAGAATCAAAAATAAAAATTCATATTATTGATAAGGCAAGCGAAGGAGAAACAATGGCAATATCCAACGTTGGTTCTGCTAGAAATAGGGGTGTCGCTGAAGCTGTGGCACGTTTTTACGAACAGAAAAAGGAAAATGGAATAATCGCTCAAACAGATGCGGACACGAAGGTTGATGAAAAATACATTTATAATATATTGAAACTATTCAGTGAAAAGCCGGAATTGGTTGGTGCAGCTGGCAAATTGCAATTTGAGCAGATGGAAAAATATGATCCTATCATGGTTCAGGCTGGATATTTCGCCGAATTGGAATATTTGTATTGGCTAGTGACGGATAATCTTTTTGCCAGGAATTGCAAAGATGAAGTCGGTGAATTTATCGAGACTGAAAGGGTGCATTTCTCAGGAGCAAATATGCTCAGTAGGGCGTATGAGTCAGCTATTGTTGGCGGTGTCCCTGAAAAAAAAGGTGGCGAAGATCCTGAATTTGGATTTCGTCTTGCTAAGATTGGAAAAACTGAAAGAACTGAAGATGTTTCAGTCATAACTGCGGACAGATATTCAGCCAGGACTGATGTGGATTGTGGCCACGGACAACAAAAAATAAAATTTGCAGAAGCTATAATGAATAAAAGCGACACTTTTGTTGCAGATCCCTTTCGTAGGGAGTTGATGGCTAAGATAAATAGTCGAATCATTAAGATTATTGAGGGCGAATTTGTCGATATGCAAATATTGGACGAAATCATTTCTATTGAAGGAGAATCATTGCTTGATGAAGACGAAAGAAAAATCGTTCTTGAATTTTTACAGTCAGCGGCAAATATTAGTGAATTGGAAGAGGATGAACAACTTCTTGAAATTGGAAAAAGAGTTGGTGAAAGAGTTGAAAAAATATTTCCGCAGTTAAAGATTGAAAATGCCTCTGAGAAATTGATTGAAATAACTTTGCAAAGAAACCCTGCCTTGATTGACGAGTTCAAGAAAATTAGAGATCGCAAGATCAGGAAAAAGAACGGCAAAATAAAAGAGAATATCAAAAAGTTTAGTTCTTTTTTGGATGTAGTTTTCAAATCAGACAGGTCAAATATGAGCAGTGCGAGTCTGTTTGAAATCTTAAAGAATAATAAATCCGAAATTGGATACTCTGAATTTGAAATTGCAGAATTGGAAAGGGATGAACATTTGCTCGAATATATGATTGATTTGTTGAAGAATTCAGAAACGAAAGAAGTGGCGTTTGAAAGAGGGAATGATTTCATGGTTGGAGAATTTTCTACCATAAAAAAAGGCGATATTAGATATGACATCATATCTCTTAAATCATTATTGGGCATTATATAAAAAATTCGATAAAAAAATGAAACAAACATACAATTTGACCAAGAAGGAGCTGTTTGAAAAATTTTCTGCAGATGAGGGAGGGCTGACAACTGCAGAAGCTGAAAAAAGACTTAAGCAATATGGAAAAAATGCAGTGGCCAAGAAACAATCCTGGAGCTGGTTTTCAATTTTGCTTGGGCAGTTTAATGATGCGTTGGTTTGGATATTGTTGGTAGCAGGCACGCTGGCATTTGCTTTCGGCGAGTATCGCGACACCACCATAATTTTGTTGATCATCACTATTAACGCCTCGATCGGTTTTTTTCAAGAATATAAGGCTGAGAGAACTTTGGAAAATATCAGGAAACTTGCCAGTGACAAGGCTGTCGTTTTGCGCGATGGTCAGCGAGTTGAAATCGATTCAACCTTGCTGGTTCCCGGTGATGTGATAGTGCTTTCATCGGGCGACAGTGTGGCGGCTGACGCATATTTGATTGAAAGTTACGACGTCTATGTCAACGAGTTCATTTTTACGGGTGAGTCCAAGCCAGGCAAAAAAAATACTCAGATCATCAATGAAGAAAATACAGTGCTGGCTGATATCGATAACATGATTTTCATGGGCAGCTCACTTACGCGAGGAAGCGCTGTTGCGATGGTCAGTGAGACAGGGACAAGCACTCAGTTGGGGCACATTGCAAATTTAGTAAATGAAGTCAAAGAGGAAGAGACGCCACTGCAAAAACAGATGAGAGTGTTGGGACGTGATGTCTCCATTTTGGCTGTGTTTATCGGCGGATTGGTTATGGTGGCCGGCTATTATTATCACATATCTTGGTATGAGAATTTCTTGTTCGCCCTTGCTCTGTCTGTTTCAGTAGTTCCGGAAGGTCTTCCGGCTGCAATCTCAGTGGCGCTTTCATTGGGCATGAAAAAATTGCTAAAGAATAATGTGCTGGCGAAAAAACTTAATGCCGTTGAGACCTTGGCCTCGGTGAGCATCATCTGTACTGACAAGACTGGAACCATCACGCGCAACGAACTTATGGTGACCAACATTATTGCGGGAGAAGATGAATTCACAGTGGATGGACAAGGTTATGCTAAGGAAGGATCTTTCTACAACTTCGGCAGGAAGGTGGATCCAAAAAGTTTTGCGCAACTCAAGATGATCTTGCAAATTGGAGCACTTTGCAACGACAGTGGTCTTGGCGAAAAGGACGGAAAAATTTCCATCAGTGGAGATCCGACGGAAGTTGCTCTTTTGGTTGCTGCTAGAAAATATGATCAAGATTTGAATTTTTTTCGAAATGGCTTGGAAAAAATTGATGAAAATCCTTTTTCTTCTGAAAGAATGCGCATGAGCGTTGTCTATCGAGCTCTTGATGGCAGTGTAGCTTCTTTTGTGAAGGGTTCGCCTGATGTTATGATTGATCTTTGCACGCATAAGCGAAACGGCGATGAAATTGTTGCTTTCAGTGAGGAGGAAAAATTGAAAGTTAAAAACAGCTATGATGCCATGAGCAAGCAAGCGCTCAGGGTGCTGGCTTTTGCGGAAAGGAGTTTGGATGGAATTGAAAAATCACAATATGGCGGACAATCAGAGAAGGATTTGGTCTGGGTTGGCATGATGGGCATGATAGATCCGCCAAGAGCCGATGTGAAGGGGGCAGTTGAGGAATGCAATCTTTCGGGGATAAAAGTCATCATGATCACCGGCGATTATGAAATTACTGCCGAGGCTATCGCAAGAAATGTCGGTCTTTTGCGCCATCCTAATGCTGAAATTATCAACGGAAAAATGCTCAACAAATTGACTGACGAGGAACTTATCTCAAAGATCTTTGAAAAGGAAATCGTTTTTGCCCGAATTGAACCGGAGCAAAAACTTCGCATTGCGACCGCACTAAAAAACAATGGAGCAGTGATCGCCATGACAGGAGACGGGGTCAATGATGCGCCGGCTCTCAAAAAAGCTGACATTGGAATCGCGATGGGAATAACCGGGACAGATGTTTCCAAGGAAGCTTCCGATCTTATTTTGCTGGATGATAATTTCGCTTCCATTGTGAAAGTTATCAAGCAGGGAAGAACTATCTATCAAAATTTGAAAAAATTTGTTTACTATGTTTTCACTTCCAACGTCAGCGAATTTTTTACGGTTGCAATCGGGCTTCTTTTGCAAATTCCGGCGCCTATTGCGGCTGTGCAGATTTTGGCGATTGATTTGGGAACAGATCTTTTGCCATCTTTTTCTCTTAGCATGGAAAAATCAGAACCTGGCGTCATGAAGCGCAAGCCTTTCAGTTCAAAGGAAAAAATCATAGACAGCGCAAGCATTTGGAGACTTGTCAGGGTGGGGCTCATCATGGCCATCGGCGCAGTGATAGCATTCATTCTGTCCATGAAAAGAGGTGGCTGGGATTTCGGCAATAAAATCGACACCAACAGCGTATTATATATAAGATCAACGAGCGCAACATATGCAGTTCTTGCAATGTCGCAGATGGCCAATTTGCTTTCGGCGCGTAGTGAAACTCTTTCGGTTTTCACCCTTGGATTTTTTAAAAACAGATATGCAATTGGAGCCATTGCAATCTCCACCTCAATTTTGCTATCATTCATGTATGTCCCGCTTTTGCAAAATTATCTTCGCATGATGCCGATAACTGGACGCGACTGGATGGCTGTGGCTGTGGTGACTCTGGCAGTGTTTGTTTTTGAAGAAGGGCGCAAAGCTGAGTCTTACAGAATTACAAAATAATACATATCCGCCAGTTGGTGGACAAATATGTAAAAAATTTGCTGACGGTTCATATAATCATTCAAAGCAGAAATCATGATTAACGTACAGAAAAATATTCCATTAGCGCCGATGACATCTTTCAGAGTTGGAGGAAATGCAAAGTTCTTTGTGGAAATAAAATCATTGGAAGAATTGAAAGAAGCTGTGAATTTTGCCAAAGACAAGAAATTGGGTTTGTATGTGCTTGGCGGAGGAACAAATCTTTTGGTGAGTGACAAGGGTTTTGACGGCTTGATCATTAAGGTCAAGATGAATTCTGCTTGCGTCAATGACAACGTGCTTGAAATAGAAGCTGGCGTGCCTTTGATAAAAATCATAAACATGGCCGCGCAAGCTGGCTTGTCTGGGCTCGAGCTCATGGCTGGAATTCCCGGCACTGTTGGCGGTGCTGTGCGTGGCAATGCCGGAGCTTATGGCGCTGAAATATGCCAAGTCATCAAGATGGTGACCGCGTACGATCTGGAAAAGAATCAGGAAATCGTTTTTGCCAATGAAGATTGCAATTTCTCATATCGTTCAAGCATCTTCAAGAAAAACCCAAATTTGATTGTCATCTCAACCAAACTGGAACTTGAAACCGCTGACGACAAAGAGACTCAAGGCAAAACAAGTGCGACGATTGCCAAACGTGTGGGGATGGGACTTGGTGGATATAAAAGTGCTGGATCATTTTTCATGAACCCAATCGTGGAAGATCAAAAACTTAAGGAAGATTTTGAAAAAGAAAAAGGTGAACAGGCAAGAAACAGTAAATTGCCAGCCGGGTGGGTGATAGAGCAAGCTGGACTTAGGGGGAAAAAAATCGGAGGAGCAGCTGTGTGTGAGAAACATTCCAACTACATCATTAATGCTGAGGATGCGACTGCTGATGAAATCATGATGCTGGTAAGCTATGTCAAGCAGCAAGTGCGCGACCAATTCGGAGTGCAATTGCAGGAAGAAGTAAATTATCTAGGATTTTAACAATCCGATTCGAAACTACTAATGTAAATTCGAATCAACGAATAAATTTTCGTAGATTCGCTCCGCCAGTTGGCGGATGATTCGTAGGTTCGTATCGGTTAAAAACATTATGAGCACGATTGAAAACATCAGATTTTTTTTCAAGGGGGTCGAGGTGGATGAGAAGACCAGAGAATATATTGAAAAAAGAATTAGCACCTTGGATAAGTTTGTCGACAATATCATCAAATCCGAAGTTGAAATTGATTTGGACAAAAAAGGAAAATTCAGAGTGGAAGTCATGGCTCACACTCCGCGCAACATGTTCCGCGCAGACAACACCACTGACAGCATTGAGGCCTCAATTGATATGGTGGTGGATGAGCTTCAAGAGCAGATCACGCACATGAAAGACCGCTTGAGAACTCTGAAGAAAAGAGGCGCAATGTCTTTGAAGAAAAAAGTAGTGCTGGATGAGAATGCAAGATTTTAAGCAGCTTCTTAGTCCGCCAGTTGGCGGATTAGCTTATTAGCTTTTTAGTTGAACATGGTCATTGCTGTTCGCTTCACAAGTCGGCTCTCAGGAACGTAAATTTAGAAATGCAAGAGTTAAAAAGAAGGCGAGAGCCTTCTTTTTAACTCTACAGTGCTTGCGAGCTTTTTGCATTTTTGCTTCTAAATAAGCCTTTACGTCATAAATTAGCTGAAGATAGTAGTTGTTAATCATACTCCTATTTAGGCTTTTTGTCAAGTCTTGGACTTTGGCGTATTTTTGCTGTATTATTATTGAAGAAACTGGTATTTACAAGGTAGTAGCAATTACCTTGGAATTTGTAATTGGTAATTTGGAATTTTTAAAACTATGTCTTTATTCTCAAAACTGTTTGGCTCAAATGAACGCGAGATTGGCAAGCTTCGCCCGATCGTGGGAAAAATAAATTCCTTTGAGGAAGTGATGATCAAGTTGACTGATGAAGAGCTGACTAAAAAAGTTCAGGAATTTCGCGATCGATTGAAAAAAGATGAAACTCTGGATGATATTTTGCCGGAGGCTTTTGCGGTTGTGCGTGAAACTGCCAAGCGTGTGATCGGCGAACGTCACTATGACGTGCAGATGCTTGGAGGAATAGCGCTTCATCGTGGAACAATCACAGAAATGAAAACAGGAGAAGGAAAAACTTTGACTTCGACTTTGCCTATCTATTTGAATGCGATTGAGGGAAAGGGCGTGCATGTGGTGACAGTTAATGACTATTTGGCCAAACGTGATTGCAATTGGATGGGATCGGTCTATCAAGCGCTTGGACTTTCAACTGCTTGCATCATGCATGACGCATCGTATCTCTATGAATCCAAAGTTGTGGATGCAGACGCTGTGAGTGTAGAAATGGAAAACCTGAAAGCAATTTCACGGCGCGAGGCTTACGCTGCGGACATCACCTATGGAACAAACAATGAATTCGGTTTTGACTATTTGCGTGACAACATGGTGCAAAGCGCTCAGCAAATGTCACAAAGAGAATTGAACTATGCGATTGTGGATGAAGTTGATTCCATTTTGATCGATGAAGCTCGGACGCCACTTATCATTTCAGCGCCAGACACGGAATCCACCAAGCTTTATCAAAGATTTGCGCAAATCGTGCCACGCCTCAGAGAGAAAGAGGACTATGAAATTGATGAAAAAATGAAAGCCGTGACTTTGACTGAAAGCGGAATTTCCAAAGTGGAAAGCGCACTTGGAGTCGGCAATATTTATGAACTTGGAAAGATAAACTATGTCCATCATCTGGAACAATCTTTGAAGGCTCAGACTTTGTTCAAACTTGATCGCGATTATGTGGTCAAAGACGGGCAAGTTATTATTGTTGATGATTTCACTGGACGATTGATGGAAGGACGCCGTTACAGTGACGGCTTGCATCAAGCTATTGAGGCCAAGGAAAACGTGGAAGTGCAAAAAGAATCCAGAACTTTGGCAACCATCACTTTCCAAAACTATTTCCGCATGTACAACAAATTGGCCGGAATGACTGGAACAGCCAGCACCAGCGCGGAAGAATTCGCTAAGGTGTACAAATTGGACGTGCTTGAAATTCCAACCAATAAGATTCAGATTAGAAAAGATCTTCCAGACGTTGTGTATAAAACTGAAAAAGGAAAATTTGATGCCATCGTGCAAACCATCAAAGAAAACCATGAGAACGGACAACCGTTTTTGGTCGGAACTGTGGCTATTGAGAAATCAGAATATCTTAGCGCTTTGCTTGCAAGGGAAGGAATAAAGCATGAAGTTTTGAATGCAAAGCATCATGAAAGAGAGGCTTCTATTATTGCAGGAGCTGGACAAAAAGGCGCCGTGACGATCGCAACCAACATGGCTGGTCGCGGAACTGACATCAAGCTTGGAGAAGGCGTGCGCGAGCTTGGAGGACTTTATATTATAGGAACTGAGAGACACGAAGCTCGTCGCATCGACAATCAGCTCAGAGGACGAGCTGGACGCCAAGGAGATCCTGGTGTCACTGAATTTTTTGTTTCCCTGGAAGATGAATTGATGCGAAGATTTGGAGGTGATCGTTTGAAAAACATGATGGACACTTTGGGACTTCCTGAGGACCAACCGATTCAAAACGCAATCATTTCTCGAACAATTGAAAGCGCCCAATCAAAAATTGAAGGCTACAATTTTGATATTCGAAAACATGTTTTGGACTATGACGATGTGATGAACAAGCAACGTGAAGTTGTCTACAAAAAACGCAAGGAAATTTTGGCATCGAGCGATGTGAAAAACGAGATCCTGCATTACATTGAAGAGGAAATCGAAAGAAACATTTCAGCTCATTGCGTCGGCGAGGACTATGAATGGGACGTTGCTACAATTTCCAACGAACTCAGGAACATTTTTGCTTTTGCAGATCAAGATGAGAAAAAACTGGAACAAATCAAGGATGATAAATCCAAAAACACTGCCGAAAAAATTTCCCTGATGTTGGAATTTGCAATGAGCAAAGCCAAAGAAGCTTATATTCAAAAGGAAAACGAAATCGGAACTGACGCTCTCAGACAAATTGAAAAGGCCATCGTGCTTCAAACAATAGACACTCTTTGGATGAATCATTTGGATGAAATCGATTACTTGAGGCAGGGAATCGGTCTTCGAGGCTACGGTCAACGCGATCCGCTCATTGAATATAAGCGCGAGGCTTTTCATTTGTTTTCTCATCTTATGGAAAACATGCGCTCAACAACTGTGCGAACAATTTTCAAAATTTCCATGGTTTCTGCTCAACCTTCAGCTCAAGTTGTCCAGCCCCAAAACATTCAATATCAAGGAGCTGAAGAAAATGCACCGCAATTTGCCGCTAGTGTTGATGAACAAAAACCTGCCCGCAATGCTTCGCATAGCGATGCGGGCGGGCCATCATCAACAAAGACAACGTCGGCAGAAACGACCCCTGTCCTTGCGGAAGTGGAAAAAAATTCAAGAATTGCCATGGTAAGTAACTGTTGAAGATATGAAAAGAGAAGATTGCAGTCTTCTCTTTTTTTGTCGTCCGTCAGAAGAAATTTGCCTGATTTTTGTATTAATAGCTGAAGGAGCTGAGGGCATCATCCTTCATGAAATAAAGGTCGGTTGCCTGATTACTGATAATCTTCATAATTTATTATATAAATTTATGATTGGATTTGTTAGGAAATCTGCACTTATAACGATACTTTCAATATTCTCAGTGGTTTCATTTTTGGGAATTCCGTCCGAGGTGTATGCCAAAGCTGACAAGCCTAAAATTAGCATATCCCAAAAAGATTCCAATTCTATTGTGCTCAGAGTGAAACAAAGTGATTTCGAAAAGGACAAGGTCAGAATAAAGGTGAGAATAGAGAAAATCGCGACAGGCGAAAAATTTTATCAAACTTTTAATGTGAGGTTGAACAGCGACGGTGAAAAGAAAATTACCATATCGGATCTGAAATCAAATACTGAATATAAATTTAAAGCGAGAATTAAGGAGAGAAACAAGGATTCATATAGTGATTATTCAAAAACCGTGAAAGCTTCAACTAGATAAAATTTTCATGGATAGCAAAAATAGTGCAAGATTTCAAGCAGAGGTTGCTGAAAAAGTGACTGATCTGCATGAGAATTAAGGCTCCTGTGAAGGGAGTCTTAATTGTGGTATATTTGATATAAATATGAAATATATATCTTTTGAAAAATCTGTAGGCGGGGTTGTTTATAGAATTCGAGATGAAAAAATCTTGTATCTTTTGGTGCGCTATCGATCTTGGCAATGGGATTTTCCCAAAGGTCATGTGGAAGAAGGCGAAACAGAGCAGCAGACACTCAGACGCGAAGTTCAAGAAGAAACAGGACTTGATGATCTTGAAATTCTCCCGGCTTTTCGCATGCCTGTCCGATATTTTTATACAGCCAAAGGCAATGAAAAAAAAGAACGGATCAGGGAGGGAAGGGGCATTTATATTTTCAAAAAGGCAGTTTTTTATGCTGTTAAAACAGAAAATGAAAATGTTATAATAGATTTTGAAAACAATGATTTCGCTTGGCTCACTTTTGATCAGGCGTATAAGCGCATCAACATTAAAAATGATGGTTCAAAAAATGTCCTGCGCTCAGCTGATGCTATCATCAAGAAAAGAAAGAATCAACAGATATGATCAGTATTACACTGTGTAAATTGTAATATTTATTCTTATGACTTACACAGGCGCAGAGTATTCTTCAGAAAATCTTTTCCACGAATTGTTGAGGCAGGTACGGGCGGAAGACGTTCGCAGTTTTGATGAATATAAAGATTTGATTGATGTTCTGATTGAAGAAAAGAAGAGTTACGGTTTTTATTCCGAGGATGAAGATCTGGAACAACTTAAGCGTTCTTTGGAATTGAGGTGGAATGAAATCGAATCACTGTTGGCAGAGTGAGAATTAGGACCTACGCGCTTGAAAGATGATGAACTGGCATGCACATTTCCTTTTTCGGCACGCTCTTGATCAAGGAGTTAATGATCAAGAGCTAAGACCTCGCTTCCGCCAGCTGGCGGAGCTCGCTGTTGCCTCAAAAGAAAACGTGCATGCCAGCAGAAAACAGAATCCATTTCAAACGCGTAAGTCAAAAATATTTCTACGTGTTACAAAAAGAAATACCTTCGAGGGTATTTTTTGTCAGTATTGCAAAATCAATGTTTGTTTAGTATTATTAGTGATATTAATATTTTATGCATACCGGATGAACAATAAGAAAAAAATTCAATTGAAGTTTGGTGCCATTGTTGTCCTGGCTTTGTTTGCCGGACTTGTTTCCTATCCTCAATCAGTCAGCAAAGTTCCTGCATTATATGACGTTTTGAATAAGTTCAAGATAAATCTGGGGCTTGACCTGCAAGGTGGCAGCCATCTGGAATACAAGGCTGATGTGTCAGGCATCGACCAATCTAAGGTTGGCGAGGCATTGGAAGGTGTTCAGGATGTCATTGAAAGGCGCATAAATGCTTTTGGTGTGGGTGAGCCGTTGGTTTATACTACAAAAAGCGGGGATGAAAACCGAGTTGTCATAGAAATACCAGGCATAAAGGACATTGAACAAGCCAAACAACAGATCAAAGGAACTCCCTTGCTTGAATTCAAAGAAGAAGGCGTAGATCCACAGATCCAACAGATGCTTGATTCTCAAAACCAGCAATCAAAAGAAAAAGCTGCTCAATTGCTTGATCAAATCAAAAAGGGAGGAAATTTTGAAGAATTGGCCAAGGAAAACAGTCAGGATTCTGGCTCAAAAGAAAAGGGTGGAGATTTGGATTTCGTCAAAAAGGGAACATTTGTGCCAGAATTTGACCAGGTTTTATTTGAAAAAAATCTTAAGCCTGGGGAAATCCATCCGGAGCTGGTTGAGTCAGATTTCGGTTGGCACATCATAAAATTTGTAGAATCGCGCGGGGAGGGGGAGGACAAGGAAGTTCACTCAGCTCACATCTTGCTGCCAAAAACTTCTCTGGATCAATATCCCGAACTTAAATACAAAGGCACCGGGCTTACTGGTAAGAATTTGAAAAATGCAACGGTGACTTTTCAAAGTCAAGGTCTGGGAGAGCCGCAAATTTCATTGCAGTTTGACGATGAAGGAACCAAACTGTTTTCTGAACTTACCAAGGCTAATCTTGGAAAGACGATAGCCATACTTTTGGATGGAAGCATTATTAGTGCTCCAACCGTGCAATCCGAAATCACCAATGGAGAAGCTGTCATTACTGGAAATTTTGCTTTGGAGGAAGCCAAGGAGTTGGTTCAAAAATTGAATACAGGTGCATTGCCTGTCCCACTTACGTTGGTTTCACAGCAAAGCGTGGAGGCTTCCCTGGGGCAAGATTCGCTCAATAAAAGTCTTATAGCTGGCGCGATAGGTCTTGGTGCTGTCATTGTTTTCATGTTGATCTTCTATCGATTCCTGGGACTTGTGGCATCTTTGGCGCTTCTTATTTACACTGCGCTCATGATCACTATTTTCAAATTTACTGGAATTACTCTGACACTTTCAGGAATTGCCGGTTTTGTCTTGTCCATCGGGATGGCTGTTGATGCCAACATTCTGATTTTTGAAAGAACAAAAGAGGAAATAAGAAATGGCAGGACGATCGCAAATTCATTGGAAGAAGGATTCAAACGTGCCTGGACCTCGATTCGCGACGGAAATGTTTCCTCTCTTTTGACTGCTGGAATCTTGTATCTCATGGGTACAGGTTTCGTCAAAGGATTTGCTGCCTCACTTTTCATCGGAGTGGTGGTGTCGATGTTTACAGCAGTCGTCATCACCCGCACCATGCTCAGATTCATCATAAGTGACTGGATCCATGGCAGGACTTGGATGGTAGGAGTACGTAAATCCGATATAAAATCGGATTAATTTACAATGATCAATTTACAATTTTCAAACAAAGCGAATGTAATAAAAAATGTTTTAATTACTGAGCGAGCGTAGAAAATATATACTCATATTTCCAAATAATTTACAATAAACAATTATCAAACTCAATTTCATTTACTAATTGAAAATTTAATCTATGATTAATATCATTTCAAAAACCAAATACGCTTACGCATTTTCAATCACTGTCTCGTTATTAAGCATTTTGAGTCTCAGTGTTTGGGGGCTTAAGTATGACATTGATTTTACCAGTGGTACTTTGATGAAAATAAAGTACGCTGAAAGTGTTCCAGCTAACAATGATGAAGTCGCTGAAGCATTGAAGGATCTGAATCTCAGTAGTCTCACTATTCAAGCTTCAAATAATGATTCAATGTTGGTTCGCTACGCTTCGGAAGACGACAAAGTCAATGAAGAAGTTTGGAAGATTCTTAGCACGAAATATGAGGGAGCTGTTCAACAAAGTGTCGACTTTATCAATCCATCCGTATCAAAGGAACTGAAGTCTAAATCATTGAATGCTATTTTTCTGGCTATTTTTACCATCATGGCCTATATTGCTTGGGCTTTTCGCAAGGTATCGCGCCCTGTTGAATCTTGGAAATATGGAGCAGGGGCTGTGATTGCGCTGGCGCATGACATTCTCATCACTGCTGGAGTTTTTTCACTGCTGGGTCATTTTTATGGAGTTGAAGTCGGCATTCCTTTCATTGCGGCACTTTTGACAATCTTGGGATTTTCCGTGCATGATACGATTGTTGTGTATGACAGGACCCGCGAAAATCTGCTCAAGGGATCAAGCAAAACTCCTTTCCCAGAAGTGGTCAACAAAAGTCTCAACGAGACGTTGGTGCGTTCGATCAACACCTCAATGACTGTGATCATAACACTTTTGGCAATTTATCTTTTTGGTGGAGCTACTATAAAATATTTCGCTTTGGCACTTTTGATCGGTGTGACTTTTGGAACCTATTCATCCATTTTTATTGCAAGTGCTTTATTGGTGACGAGCTATGAATTGACAATGAAATATAAAAAATAGCCATTAAAAATCTCAAATCCAAATGACGAATGTCAAATAAATGACCAAAATCCAATTTTTTTAGACTTGAATTATTGAGATTTTATTTGACATTGAGATTTTGAAATTTGGATTTAAAATAATAACTTAAATCACAAAAATATGAGCTTACTTGATAAATTTAAAAAGAAAAAGGCTTCTAATGCTGATCCAATGGATCCTCAGAACATGGGAATGTTGCAGCGCATGGCTATGAAAAAATTGCAGAAGATGAGTCCGGCTGAAAGGGAACAGTTGATGAAGAAAGTTATGACGCCTGATAATATCCAAAAAAATAAGGCTGATATTTTGAAAACCTTGGAGCAGATGAAAAAAACTGGTCAAATGAATGATCATCAGATTTTTGAAGCCAAGAAAAGACTGGGATTACTGTAGGCTTCTTGCAGGAATTTAAAAAAGCCGGCAACACGAGTTCGTGTTCCGACTTTTTCTATTGCACCTCCTTATTTTTAAGTTTCATCCTTATTTTGTTGCGGTACATTTTGTGGTCCGCAATCCTAAGTTCCTGTTGGAGGGTGCGCTTTAGGGGGTTTCTGATGGAAAA
The DNA here is from genome assembly GCA_964485555.1 of uncultured Bdellovibrionales bacterium. Classification (GTDB taxonomy): domain Bacteria; phylum Patescibacteriota; class Minisyncoccia; order Moranbacterales; family GWC2-37-73; genus GWC2-37-8. Next base: position 16,738 of record CAZAJN010000033.1, on the reverse strand, counting down.
TCCCATAGCTATTGAAATGGATGCTCTATTGCGGCCGATTTCAACCAGTCTGCCAGCTACACACTCCTGGATTCTTTTCTGGAAGCAGAGAACTTTTTTGATCAGATCTTCTTTTTCAAAAGTGCTGACCAGAATAAATTCGTCACTCTTGCTTCCTCTGCGAGCCAGAAAATCCGACTCTCTGAGGCATGACCTGATGGAAATGCTGGCTTCGAGTATGGCTTTGTCGCCAGCCTCATGTCCGAATCGGTCATTGATGTCTTTCAGTCCGTTCATATCTAGAAAAAACACAACGAAAGCCTGGTTGGCTCTTTTTGCCAAAGCACATAAGAGCGATAATTCCTGATCGATAACATGAGGATCAGAAATGAGGCCGGTTATAGAATCGACAGATCTTTTTGCCAATTCCATTTTCAAACGTTCGTTTTCCTCTGCTTGGATCAACAGCGCCTGTATGGCAATGTTGTGAGCGTCGGAAAGCCTGGCTAACTTTTTTCGTAAAGATGCCACCTCCTTGTCAATCGGAGGCCCCATTAATGTCGCACTAACTTGTTTCATGTAAACCCCCTCCTTGGATAAAGTAAAGGTACTAAATTCCAGCCATTTTAGACTGATTTGTAATTATATAGATAATATTGATATTTGTCAATATCGGCGGCTGCTCTGTTATCGGGAATGGATGGGTAAGTTAAAGGCTTCGAAGTGTTGCAAAAATTGGCTCAAATTGGTATTATTGAAGCATATTAGGTTTGTTGGGTATTTAAATGGGTATTTAAAATAATTATATATGAATGACTTGGAAAAACAGATAGATGAAATTTTAAACCGGGGAACTATAGTTGAAATTTTGCCTACTAAGGAAGAATTTAAGAGGGTATTATTGAGTGGAGATAAGCTAAGATTTTACATCGGTTTTGATGCAACAGCGCCAACACTTCACCTTAGTCATGCGAAAAATTTCATGCTTTTAGAAAAATTTAGGATGCTAGGGCATGAAGTTATTGTCCTATTTGGGGATTTCACAGCTAGAATTGGTGATCCCACAGGGGAATCTTCTGCTCGTAAACAATTGTCGCGCGAAGAAGTTCTGAGTAATGTTGAAAAATGGAAAGCGATGATTGCACCATTGATGGATTTTAATAGCACGGAGAACCCACCTTTGATAAGATATAATCATGATTGGCTTTCTAAACTTAATTTTGAAGATGTGATTAAACTTGCATCAAATCTTACTGTCCAACAGATGTTAGAAAGGGATATGTTTGAAAAAAGAATTGGTGAGGGTAAGCCGATCCATCTGCACGAATTTCTTTATCCGCTTATGCAAGGATATGACAGTGTCGCTATGGATGTAGATGTGGAGGTGTGTGGAACTGATCAAATTTTCAATGCTTTAACTGGAAGAACATTGCTAAGAAAGTTAAAAGACAAGAATAAGTTTGTCGTGGCGGTTACGCTGATGGAGAATCCAAAGACGGGAGAATTAATGTCTAAAAGCAAAGGAACAGGTATATTTCTAGATACTGGCGCGAATGATAAATTTGGTCAGATCATGTCACAATCAGATGAAATGATTGAGATATTATTAGTTAATTGCACCCTCTTATCACTTGAAGAAATAAAAGAAATAATGAAAGCGGAACCACGTGACGCAAAACTTCGCTTGGCTGGTGAAATAGTAACGATTTATCATGGAGAGCATGCGGCAAGGGAAGCAAGGGAATATTTCATCAACACTTTTTCAAAAAAAGAAATACCGACTGATATTGCAGAATTCAAAGTTGAAGGTGAGATGAAATTGATTGAATTGGTTTTCAAATCAGGTAATGCAAGCAGTATGGGAGATGCGCGAAGGAAGATTGAACAAGGCGGGGTTTCGATTGGTGATGAAAAATTTCTTGATCCACAATTTGTGGTGACAAAAGAATTGGATGGGAAAGTTTTGAAAATAGGAAAGATGGGTTTTGTGAAAATAGTTTTTAAAAAATAATTTATTTGCTTGTGTCATCCTGAACTTGTTTCAGGATCTTGTATGGATATGTGTGCTCTAGATTCCGGATCAAGTCCGGAATGACAAAAAATATATGAAAGAAAAAATTGAAAAAATTAAATCAGAGGCGTTGGTTGAGATAAGTTCGGCGGAATCTTTTGATGTTGCCGAGGAACTTCGCATTAAATATCTGGGGCGTAAAAGTGAATTTACCAATATTCTAAAGGGTTTGAAAGACCTTGAGGGAGATGAAAGAAAAACTGTAGGACAACTTGCTAATATTGCTAAAGCGGAGATAGAAAGCGCGTTTGCTCAGAAAGAAAAAGAGCTCAAAGAAAAAAGTTTTGACTTTGCCGCTGAAAAAATAGATGTGACCATGCCGGCAAAGAAAATGAAACGCGGACATCTTCATCCTCTTACCAAAATTCAAAATGAACTGGAAGACATTTTCACGTCTATGGGTTTTGAGGTTGCTGATGGGCCTGAAGTGGAAACCGAATTCTATAATTTTGATGCTCTCAATATTCCAAAAGATCATCCTGCGAGAGATAAGTGGGACACTTTCTGGCTCAAGAGTGAAGCGCAAAGCGTGGAGCGTGGAGCGCAAAAAGAAAGAATTCTTCTCAGAACTCACACATCGCCGGTGCAAATAAGATTTATGCAGTCGCATACTCCGCCGTTCAGGATCATTGCGCCTGGCAAATGTTTCAGAAATGAGGCGACTGATGCTACTCATGAACATTCATTCTATCAATTTGAAGCCTTGATGGTGGGCGATGATGTGAATGTGGGAAATTTCAAATATGTGGCGCAGCAATTCTTTTCCAGATTTTTTAAAAAAGAAATAACAGTAAGACTTCGTCCAAGTTACTTTCCATTCACTGAACCAAGTTTTGAATTTGACATCAGTTGCACAGTTTGTGGAGGCAAGGGTTGCTCATCATGCAAAAACACTGGCTGGCTTGAAGTTGGTGGGGCAGGAATGGTGAATCAGGCTGTTTTTGAAGCCGCCGGATACCCTAGAGGGAAATACCAAGGATTTGCCTGGGGATTTGGACTCGAAAGGCTCTTGATGATGCGTCACAAGATCAATGACATCAGACTTTTCAATAGTGGGGATATAAGATTTACAAAACAATTTTAAAACAGCTTTTTAGGCTTTAGCTTTCTAGCTTTTTAGGAAATTAAAATTCCCTGAGCTAAAAAGCTAAGAAGTTAAGAAGCTAAGAAGCTAAAATATGAAATATAGTTACAATTGGCTCAGTGAAATATCGGGAAGTGAAAAAACTCCAGAAGAAATTAAGGATCTGTTGATGTTGCACGCTTTCGAAGTTGAGGGTATTGAAAAAGTTGAAAATAAGCTTGATGGCGTGGTTGTTGGCGAAATTTTGGAAATTGAAAAGCATCCGGATGCTGACAAATTGCAAGTGACCAGGACATTGATAAAAGAAGGAGGCCTGCCTGCCGGTAGGCAGGTTCTGCAAATTGTTTGTGGCGCTAAAAATATTTCAGTCGGTGACAAAGTTCCAGTTGCAACAGTAGGCACGACGCTTCCTGGCGACTTCAAGATCAAGGAAGCAGAAATTCGCGGAGTAAAATCCTTCGGAATGCTTTGTGCGGAAGACGAACTTGGACTAGGGACCAGTCATGAAGGAATCCTGCTTTTGGATAGAAATTTGGAAATTGGAACTCCAATCAAGGACGTGCTTGATCTTGACGATGCCATGATTGAAATCGACATTTTGGCTAATCGCGCACATGATGCACTTTCGCATGTTGGAATGGGACGAGAAATTGCAATTCTGGAAGGACGAGAAATTGACTATGACTATGACGGGCTGAAACTTTCCAAAATTAAATCAAAAAAACTTTCCGTGCAAATTGCCGATAAGAACATTTGCTGTCGCTATGTCGGAGCAGTTTTGGAGGGTGTGGAGGTCTCAGATTCGCCACAATGGATCAAGAACAGACTTCAACTTTGCGGCATCCGTCCGATCAATAATATTGTGGATGCTACCAATCTCGTAATGTTGGAAATCGGGCAACCACTCCATGCTTTCGATTTTGATAAGATAAAAAGTGAAATTCCAAATGATAAATTACAAATTCCAAGCAAATCTCAAAATTCAAATATCAATAATCAAACCGTAAAAATAATAGTTCGCAATGCAAGAGAGGGGGAAGAAATTACTATTTTAGATGGAAGCAGTAAGAAACTTTCTTCTGAGGATATTGTTATTGCTAATAATGAAGAAGCAATTGCACTTGCCGGCATAATGGGAGGATTGGAAACTGGAGTCACCAAAGAAACGAAAAATATCGTTTTGGAATCAGCCAATTTTGCGCCGGCCACCATCAGGCGGACCAGGATGAGATTGGGAATATCTTCGGACGCGGCCCTCAGATTTGAAAAAGAAATCGATCCGAATATTGCTGAAAAAGCCATGGTGCGAGTGATAGAAATTCTTGAACATGTTGCTGGTGGAGCCCTGGAAGGTGGTTTGGATGAATATCCGGAAAAGAAAAAGACTTGGAGCATAAAACTGGATTTGGCATATGCTGATAAGCTTTTGGGTATTGCTATTCCTTCAAAGGAAAGCAAAAAAATCCTGTCACTTTTGGGAATTAAAGTTTCCGGCATGGGCAATGTCATAAACTGCGAAATTCCAACTTATCGACTGGATATTGCAACCCAGGAGGATTTGATTGAGGAAATAGGCAGGATTTATGGTTATGAAAAAATTTCGACAGTAGCCCCATTGGTTTCAGTTCAACCAGCTCCTGTCAATCTTCAGCGCGCTTTTGTCAGGCAAACGAAAAATGTTTTGACAGGACTTGGTTTTGATGAAGTTTATAATTATTCTTTCTATTCCGAGAAAGATGCAAAAGCGGCTCAACTCGGCTTGTTGAAACATCTGGAATTGGAGGCTCCCATGAGTCTTGATCAGGCGTTGATGAGAGTGAGTTTGGTTCCAAATCTTTTGAAGAATGTTCGTGAAAATCTTAAGAATTTCAAGCAATTCAATATTTTTGAAATCGGAAAAGTATATTGGGTGAATGGCGAAGCGCTGCCTGAAGAAAAGAATTTGTTGACCGGCGCGATAGTTATGGAAAAGAAAAGTGCCAAAGAAGAAAAGATGGACAAAAGGCATGGATCTGTTTTCTTTGAAGCGAAGAGTTATGTTGACCACTTGCTTGAACAGATCGGCATAACTGACCATTATTATGATACGTTTGAGGGTAGTTCCATTGAAACTCCTTCCTCCCTTTGGCACCAGAGCAGAACTGCTGAGATTAAAATTCAAGGTTCCGGCGAAAGTATCGGATTTCTCGGAGAAATAAATCCTTTTGTGCTCGAAGAATTTGACATCAGTTCCAGGGTTGCGATGTTCGAATTTGATATGGAAAAACTCGGCGCTGTTTCAGAGGCGGAAAGAGAATTTTCTCCTATCAGAAAACATCCAGTGGTGACCAGGGATATTTCATTGTTAGTGGAGAGCTCTGTTTTGGTGGATGAAATTCTGATGGTAATTCAAAAAGCGGGCGGCGATTTTGTTTTGGATGTGGACATGTTTGACGTGATAGATTTTGCAGATGACACCTCGAGCTTGGCTTTCCATGTAATTTTGGGCGCTGACGAGCGAACCTTGACCGGAAAAGAGATTGATGATGTTATGATTTCAATCACAAATGAATTGGAAAAGAATCTAAAAGTGAAAATGCGCAGATAGGCCTGTTTTAGCTTTAAACAAGGACATAAAAGGGGGATTTCGCATCCCTCTTTTTGGTGGCGTTAAAATGCTTGACAAAATTTTAATATGTGTTAATATAATTTGAAACATAATTTTTATTCATTTTGTTTAAATCGTATGGAAACAGTCAATAAGCAGGAAATATCAAATGAACAGGAGAGATCCTTGTTTTTTTCCGAGGCGTTAAAAAGGATCGTGTCTGATTTTTCAACTCGTAGTCAGGAAATTATCTTTTCCCGTTATGGCGTTTTCAATTCTCATGCCCTTACTTTGGAAGAGATCGGGAAAAAATACGGCATCACTCGAGAACGAGTGCGCCAAGTTATTCGTGAAGTTCTCAAAAAGGTGAAAGAGAAAAATCTTGACCCATTGTTCATTCAAGTTCAAGAGATGATCGTTTTGGCTATTGCAGAAAATGGTGGTATAATGGAAAAGAAGCAATTACTGAAAACTCTCGGGAAAGGTAAAGCAAGCGAGGAAGCTTCAGTTTGTTTTTTTCTTGAATGTACTGACGCGGTCAAAGGCATTGAAATCAAGGATGAGCTTTTGTTTTCATTCATGCTTCCGGATTTCGACATCGCAAGATGGCGAGAAGTTAAGGATTCTGCAGTGAGCGTGCTTGTCAGGGAAAAGAAACCTCTTTCAGTTGAAGAAATGTTTGAGCTGCTGAAAGATGACGGAAGTTTGAACAAGGAAACGCTGAAGAGTTATTTGGAAGTTTCTGCAGAAATAAAACAGAACACTTTCAAAAAATGGGGAATTGGAAAATGGAAGGAGATTTCTCCCAAGGGAACAAGGGAAAAATCGTATTTGGTTTTGAAGGAAGCTGGAGAGCCATTGCATTTTCGTGATATCGCTAAAAAAATAGACCAGTATCATTTAAATAAGAAAAAGACACATCCGCAAACTGTTCACAATGAGCTGATCAAAGACAAGAACTTCGTTTTGGTTGGAAGAGGAATTTATGCTCTCGTTGAATGGGGATACAAAAAAGGGACCGTCAAAGATGTGATCGAGGAGATTTTGAAGAAATCATCAAAACCTTTGAATAGGGATGAAATTTTGAAAAAGGTGCTTGAGATCAGACATGTGAAGAAATCCACGATTGTCATAAATTTGAACAATTATTTTTCCAAAACAAAAGAAGGGGCGTATTCAGTCAAAAAATAAAGATGCGAGGTGGAATGCCATTGCTCAACCTCTCTGTCGCCTTCGTGGCGACATCTCTCCTCATCTGAGGAGAGACTGATAATGAAAAAACTTCTAAAATAAAAAACATGGACATTATTTCAAACTCAATTAGTGAAATAGTTTCTTCGGCGAAAACGGCTTGGCAAGTTATGAGCTACGTATGGTTCATAGCTTTGCCACCGCTTTTTTTCTTTATGTTCAAGCTGTATTGGATAAGGCATGTCCAGGATGCTTATTGGGCGGCGCCTGGCTGGATTGTTTTGGAAATAATTCCTCCAAAAAACATCGAGAAAAGCCCAAAGCCCATGGAGGCTTTGTTCACAACATTTGCTGGCGTTGAAAAAAGCTTTGATATTGCTGAAGAATATATCTCCGGAATGTTCCCCGATTACATGAGCTTGGAACTGGTCAGTGATTCCGGTGTGGTGCACATGTATGTCCGTGTCATGAAAAAATATCGCAGTCTTGTTGAAGCCGCGATGTATGCGCAATATCCCGATGTGGAGATTGTGGAGGTTCCTGACTATACTGATAACGTTCCAAAATTTATTCCTAATGGTCAGTGGGATCTTTGGGGCGCTGATGTCGCTCCTACTAACAAACACCCTGCTTATCCGATTAGGACTTACAAAGCATTCGAAGAGACAGTGACTGGAACAATGATTGATCCTTTGGCTGGTCTTTTTGAAGTCATGGGAAAATTGGGACCGAATCAGCACATGTGGCTGCAATGGGTGATTGCTCCGAAAGGTCCTAGCTGGGGACAAACGGTGGGGAAGGAGCTTACAGAGAAATTGAAAGGCAAAGAAGTGAAAAAAGAATCTTTGAGCGATAGGCTCTGGAAAGATTTGAAGGATATCTTTACCAATCTTTTCGCAGCATTGAGCGGACCGGTTGAATTTGAAAAGACCAAGAAAAAAGATGAGCAACCGCTTGATACCAGGCTTTCTCCTTTGGAGCGAGATGTGCTCAAGGCTGTGGAGGAAAATCTCGGCAAATGGCAATTTTCGGTGAAAGGCAGATACATCTATCTGGGCCGCAGAGAGAATTTTGACAAGTCCTTGGGAGTTTCTGGAGTTTGGGGAAGTTTGAAGCAATTCAGTGATGATAATATGAACGGCATGAAGCCTGATAATGCTTCCAAGACTTTTGCCAACTATGTCAATCAGAAAACACGCTTGCGCTACAGGCAAAGAAAAATCCTTCGTCGCTATAGGAGCAGGAGCATGGATGGCGTGCAAATGGTGATGAGCACTGAAGAATTGGCAACAATTTTTCACATGCCTGACATGAACGTCATGGCGCCATCGCTTAGTCGCGTGGAAGCCAAACGCGGGGGAGCTCCTTCAAATCTTCCTATCGAGTAGAATCTATAAAAACTTGAATGATAATATTTTTCTGCGAAGTTGACTCAAATCCTATCTTTTCTTGTTGAATTTTTTCGTAGGCCACTACAAGATACAAAAAAATTCAAAGAAAATATGGATTTTCAAACAACTAACTTCTCGAAAAATTTCATCATTCAATTTCGATAGAAATGGAATCTGGAATCGTGAATAAAGAAAAAATGCTTTTGCGTAATTCATGATTCATGATTCGTAATTCAAGTAAATATTTACTACAACGCTAGTATGTCAAACAATAACGAAATCGCATTTTTTGCAAAAACAAACTTCAGAAATCAGGAACGTGTTTTTGGAATAAAGACTGATGACCGCACTCGTCACATGTACATCATCGGAAAGACCGGTATGGGAAAAACCAATCTCTTAGAGAATTTGGTTGTTCAAGATATCCGCAACGGACATGGAATCTGCTACATCGATCCGCACGGCGACACGGCTGAGAAACTCTTGAAATCAATTCCTGCAAATCGAATCAATGACGTCATCTATTTGAATCCTGCCGATCAGAATTTTCCACTCGCATTCAATGTGATGGAATCTGTCGATCCTGACTATCGCCATTTGGTGGCGTCGGGACTTATCGGTGTGTTCAAAAAGATTTGGGCGGATTCTTGGGGACCTCGTTTGGAGTATATTCTGCGTAATGCCATCTTGGCACTTTTGGAATATCCAGGCAGCACTCTTTTGGGCGTGACTAGAATTTTGGTTGATAAGAAATATCGAGAAAAAGTCGTCGACAAAGTGACTGATCCTGTGATCAGGCAATTTTGGGTGGATGAATTTCCAAAATGGAGCGACAAAGTTTTGCAGGAAGTCGTTTCTCCGATTCAAAACAAGGTCGGACAATTCCTTTCCAGTTCACTGATTCGAAACATCGTCGGTCAGACGCAATCATCTTTTGACATCCGCAATGCTATGGACACGCAAAAGATTTTGATCATCAATCTTTCCAAGGGGCGCATCGGTGAGGACAATGGGGCACTTTTGGGAGCCATGATGATCACCAAAATTCAGTTGGCGGCCATGGGTCGCGTGGATATCAAGGAGGAAGACCGAAAAGATTTCTATTTGTACGTTGATGAATTCCAAAACTTTGCCACTGAATCTTTCGCAAACATTTTGTCTGAAGCTCGAAAATATCGCTTGAATCTTATTTTGGCGAACCAGTATATCACGCAGATCGACGAAAAAGTTCGAGACGCTATTTTCGGTAATGCTGGCACGATCATTTCATTTAGGGTTGGCGCCACTGATGCGGAATTTTTGGAAAAAGAATTTGCTCCGGTGTTCGTGCAGAATGATATCGTCAATCTTCCGAAATATAACATCTATCTGAAGCTCATGATTGATGGAATCGCGGGCGATGCTTTTTCTGCTCAGGTTCTTCCGCCGATCTATATTGAAGACACGATGGAAAATGAAGAAAAAATCATTGCCGCTTCTCGTGAACGCTATGCGTCCAGCAAGGAGGAAGTCGAAGACAAGATTGCTCGCTGGTCTGGCGTTATGCCGGTGGGAGGATTTCCAACAGTGAACGGTCCGCAACCGACCAATTCAAATACTCCATATCAGGGAGCTACTGTCTATCAGCGACCGCCAGCTGCGAATCCAAATTTTGCGCCTGCTCAGCCTTCAATTCAAAATCCAGTGCAAGGACCTGCTCCAGCTTTCACAGCTCCAAGGCAACCAGCCGCATCTCAATTTGTTGCTCCAAAAACCAGCAGTGGGGTCAAGCCGGTGGAAAAAATTGAGCCCGAAACTCCGCAATTTCAAGCTCCAAAACCCCCTGTGAGCACGCCAGAGCCTCTAGGACAAGCTGAGGCTTCAAAAGTGATGCAAGAGCCGGTCTCTTTTCAACCCGCTCCTGCGCCCGCTGACGATCTGGGCGAATATAACCAGCTGGAACCGCCAAAGCCAGTGTTTGAAGCGATTTGTGACATGTGCGGAGATCAGATCCAAGTTCCGTTTCAACCAGACGGAAAACGTCCTACTTTCTGCAAGGATTGCTTGAAAGACTATCAGCGAATGACTGCCAAGGAAAAACTGAACCAAGAAAGAAAAATGCAAAGAGAGCAAGAAGAAGCGACCGTTGATGTTCAACCTGCAATTGCATCTCCAGCTCCTCAACAGCCTCAATATTCTCAGGCAAGGCCACCGCAAACTCCTGCCGGAACTGGCGTGCAACAAACCCGACAAAATCCTAGGCCATACGTTCCTGTTCAAAGAAAAATCGAGCACAAAACCTATGAACCACAGGATCGCCCGATGTCACTTTCGCAAATGCAACACATCGCACCCAAGAAATTCAAACCCCGCCAGCGTCCAAATGTGAATTTGGATGAAGTGCGAAATTTGATCAACAAAACCCGCAGTGGTGAAGAAAAATAATCTGCCAGATAAGCTCTCAGTGATGGGAGTTTGTCTTTATATTTGATTTAAATTATGAAAACGATAATATTTGATTTTGATGGAGTGATTCATGATACGTATGAGTTAGCCTATAGAATCTTCGGGAAAGGAATAGACGAAGACGAATTCAAGGATTTTTTCAGTGGAAATTTTTTTGAAAGGGAAATCACTGAAGAGCAAAAAAGAAAAGATAAGGAATCCTACAAATTGCAAAGCGAGGCATTTCAATATTTAGAAATAGATGCGAACATAAAAAAGAATTTGGAAAAGCTGTCAGAGAAATATAACTTGTTTATCGTTTCCTCTAATCAGGAAGAGGCACTAAATATTTATTTCCAAAACAATAATTTCACTCACATTTTCAAAGAAATACTTGGGGCTCAGACACATCAATCCAAAGTCAAAAAATTCAAATATATATTTGAAAAGTATAACCTTACAGCTGAGGATTGTATTTTTGTGACTGACACATTGGGGGATATTTTAGAAGCAAATAAGGTTGAACTTAAAACCATTGCAGTGGATTTTGGATTTCATGAGCGACATAGGCTTGAAAAGGGAAATCCATTCAAGATTGTTTCGAGGTTTGATGAGATATTGGAGGTTGTGAATACATAAAAATGGTTTATGAAGGAACGTCCCTTGGATCAAATGGTGAAGGAAAAATATTAGCTAACGCAAAATAGTATGAAAACAATTTTATTTATGGCGACATCTGTTAATGGTTACGTCGCCAGAGAAAACGGGCAAGAAGATTTTATTTCTCATGAAAGTTGGGAGAGTTTTTGTAATCTAGCCAAAGAATGTGGCTGTTTCGTGATAGGCAGAAAAACTTACGAAGTAGTCAAAAGTTGGAATGATGAGACATACAATTTTGACAGCATAATAGGTGTGCAAAAAGTTATTGTTTCGGCAAATAGTGAATTTACCACTGACGAAGATTATATCATTGCAAACTCTCCGAATGACGCCGTTGAAAAATTGAGTGGCAAGGGATTTGAAAAGATGTTGGTTGTGGGCGGTGCTACTAATAATAGTTCCTTCATGAGAGCTGGCTTGGTTGATGAAATAGTTTTGAGTGTGGAGCCGTTTGTTCTGGGAAGTGGAATCCCAATTTTTTCAAAAGAAGATTTCGGATACAGTCTGGAATTGATTGATATTAAGCAAAAAGAGAATGGTTTGGTCCAGCTTCATTATAAAGTTAAAAAATAATTTATAATTTCAAAATAAATATGTTTGAGGATAAAGTCGTCATTATAACTGGTGCATCAAGTGGAATCGGGGCTGAAACCGCACTTGCATTTGCAAAAGAAGGTGCAAATGTCGTAATTACATACAAAGAAAATCAATCTGGAGCAGAAGAAATTTCATATAAGCTCACTGCTATGGGATGTAAAATGATGGCAATTCAAGCAGACTTGATTGATGAGTTGGAGTCAAAAAATGTTATTGAAATGACAAAAAAGAAATTTGGGAAAATAGATATTTTGGTCAACAATGCCGGAAGGTATATTGATGGTGACGAATGGGATGGCACTGCTGAAATTTGGACAAAAAGTCTTGAGCAAAATTTAGTGTCTGTTATGAATATGTCAAAATATGCAGCTAAACTTTTTCAAGAACAGAAATCTGGTGTAATTGTGAATATTTCTTCAAGACTTTCTGCTCAAGGAACATATGATTCTCTATCGTACTCGGCTGCAAAAGCAGGAGTCGCCAACATAACTCAATCCTATGCAAAATTGCTTGCACCATTCGGCAGAGTTAATGCGGTTTCGCCTGGCGCAGTTAAGGCTGGCTATTGGCTCACTGCTCCAAAGGATGAACTTGAAGAAGTTTTGAAAAATGTTCCACTTGGAAAACTTGTCGAGTCTAGGGATATTGCAGAAATGGTTTTATTTCTCGCATCTGAAAAAGCCAAGAGTATTACTGGACAGAACATTTTTGTAGATGGTGGATATAATTTGAAATAATAATTATTCATAATGATATGGAGATAAAAAATCTTTTGAGTCAAAGTCGTGATATTTGGGGTGATCAAAAATTAAGCCTGTCGCAAATCATTGTTAGAATGGGTAAAGTATTTGGCGATATCTGTCGCTGGGAAAGAAATGCTGTAAAGGATGAAGATATTCACACTGATAATGAACTCAAAAAAGAACTTGGTAATATCATATTTTCTACAATAAGATGGTGTGATGACCTTGGCTTTGACCCAGAGGAGTGTATAAGAGAGGCTATTGAGGCTCAGAAAAAATTCAAGAAATAAATGCATTATGGGTAAAGATAACAAATCAATCGGAATATTCGACTCTGGGTTTGGAGGATTGAATATTATGAAAGGCATTGTAAAGGAATTGCCTGAATATAATTATATTTATTTGGGGGATACCGCTCGTGTACCCTACGGAACTCGTTCAAAGGAAATTATTTATGAATTTACAAAGCAGGCTGTAGATTTTTTGTTTAGTAAAAATTGTGAGCTAATAATCCTAGCTTGTAACACTGCATCAAGTGATGCTCTCCGCAGAATTCAGCAAGAACATCTGCCAGTTCATCATCCAAACAAGAAAGTGTTGGGTGTTATAGTCCCCGCTGCTCAATTTGCTGTTTCAAAAACTAAGAATAAAAAAATTGGTGTCATGGCAACCGAGAGCACTGTTTCATTAGAATCTTTCATAAGAGAATTACTGAAGCTTGATGGCGATGTGTGCGTATATCAAAATTCCTGTCCGCTGCTCGTTCCTATTGTTGAAGCTGGGGAACATGATTCAAAGATAACCGATATTATATTGAAAAAATATCTGAAACCGCTGGTTGATAAAAAGATAGATACTCTTATTCTTGGATGCACCCACTATGGAATATTGGAATCAAGAATAAGAAAAATTGTTGGCAAAGACATAAACGTCGTTTCTGAAGAAAAAATTGTGGCAAAAAAGCTGAAAGACTATTTATTGAGACATCCAAAAATAGAAAATATATTGACCAAGGATAAAGTGCGTGACTTTTATTCTACTGATTTAACAAAAAAATTTGATGTTCTAGGCAGTAAATTCTTTGGTAGTAAAATTCGAGCAAAAAGAGCTATAATTTAGTGTTTTAAAAAGCACGAAAAACGAAAGACTCAACAAGGAAGGAAATGAATCAGTGACAAAATGTCACCAGCTGAAATTGAAAGTTTCTGATGGTAAGTTTTATAATACTGGTGTGTCAAATATGGAAGGCGAAAAATCTCTTATTGATGAGTTGGGAAAGTGATTCAAAGAACAAAGCGATAGATTTTCATAGGCTTGAAAAGGGAAATCCTTTCAAGATCGTTTCAAGCTTTGATGAGGTTATTGCATCTATTGTGTAATTTAGCATGCAACCCTCCTTTTTTTCTTTGCTATTATTGCCATTACAGTTTTCCTACACCGCAACCAGATTAATGCGGTCGTCGAAAAGTGGTCGAGGGATTTTCTTGCTTAAAATTTTTCTGTGCAATGGTTTGCTGGTGTAACGTTTACAGATAAATGAAATGCTGGTAGAATGGGGTACATATGAATAAAAAAGCAGCAAAAAAACGAGTGATTGTGGGGATGAGCGCGGGGGTTGATTCTTCTGTAGCAGCCGCACTTTTAAAAGAGCAGGGCTATGATGTCGTGGGAGTTTTTTTGCATTTCTGGAAAGAGCCTGGACAGGATGAGTTGAGGGAGAACAAATGTTGTTCGGTGGAATCCCAACAGGATGCTCGCAAAGTCGCTCAGATTTTGGATATTCCGCTTTATACAGTGAACGCGGCTGAGGAATTCAAAAAGGAAGTGGTGGATTATTTTCTGGAAGAAATCAAAGCTGGAAGGACTCCAAATCCGTGCGTGGTTTGCAATGAAAGGATCAAATTCAATTTTTTGTACAAGAAAATGTTGGAAATGGACGCTGATTTTGTTGCAACTGGACATTATGCCAAGGTAAGAAAAGATAGATGCTTGCCTGCCGGTAGGCAGGGGAAATACCATCTCTACACATCATCTGACGAGGAAAAGGATCAGACGTATTTTTTGTATTCTCTTTCACAAAAACAACTTTCTCGGATCATGTTTCCAGTGGGCGGATATAAGAAACCTGAAATCAGAAAGATTGCTGAAAAATTGAAACTGCCGATTTTTGACAAGGAAGATTCGCAAGGACTTTGCTTCACTCCGGAAAAGACGCCGACCAAATTCATCAAGCGCAATCTGACATTATCAGTTGGTGATATTGTTAATACTGAAGGAGAAAAAATCGGTACCCATGATGGTTTGGAAATTTATACTATTGGACAAAGAAAAGGAATCAATATTGGTGGAAACGGCCCATATTTTGTGGTTGACAGAGATTTTGAAAATAATCAATTGATCGTGACCAATGATGAGACTGATGAAAAGATTTTCAAGAAAACCATGCTGGTTGAGCTCAAGAATTGGATTGCGGATGAGCCAACTTTCCCGATGGAAGTTAATGTGAAGATCAGGTATCGTCATCCTTTGGTGCGTGGTATAATAAGAAAACAAGAAACAAACAAGAGAAGAGAAAAGACTATGTGCGAAGTTGAATTCATGGAGGCGCAAAAAGCGATTACGCCAGGACAATCAGCGGTTTTCTATGCTGACGACAATGAAGTGCTCGGAGGAGGAACAATTCTCTAGCTTTTTAGCTTCTCAGGCTATCAGCTAGTTAGAAAATTCAATTATAAATTAGAAGTTAATTTTATTGGTTTTTATTGGCACTTGGGAATTCCTAAAGCTAAAAAGCTAATGAAACTAATGCCTAAAAAGCTGCTATGCAATTATCACCAGAATTGATGTCACAGAAGAAAAAGATGCAGATGGATATTATGCTCAAGGACAGCGATGTCAAAAAGAACATGCGCGCGCGCCTGGAAGCTGAAATCGCCGTGAGGGACATCAAGCACAATCAAGCGCAACTTCAGATGGATCTGACACTGAAGGAGAATCTTTTGAAGAAATTGCAAGCAGAAAACACCATGATGCAAAATGAACTGATAAAATTAAAGCATCAGATGAATAATTTAGGAAGATAATATCTCACAAAAATAATATGAAGGATTTTCTTTCGGTTGTCAAAAAATTTATTGAACAAAAAGGTTTTAAGGAAAAATTATCAAGCATTGGAGAATCCAATATGAGGCAAGTCGGCCGAGATCTGGCTAGTGGAAAAATCACCCTCGATCAAGCAATTGATTTGTTTTTGAAAGAAAGAGATTATAAGTATCTGGTTGGCAGAAAAGAAAGGGAAGAGCTTGCAAAAATGTTAAAATAAAAAAATTCTTGTTTTGTGTAAAAGGCGGATTTGCTCCGTCTTTTGCTTTACTTTCGGGTAATTTCCGATTATAATAGGAATATTCTAATTTAAATAATTCATGCTTTATTGCTGTTAATGTTGATGGTTTCGACCTTAAAACTAAAAGCTAGAAGCTGAAAGCTGCTAATATGGAGGCAAACGAACTGAGAACAAAATATTTGAAATTTTTTGAATCAAAGGGTCACGCCATCGTGCCTTCGGCTTTGCTTACTCCGGAAAATGATCCAACCACACTTTTCACGGGATCTGGGATGCAACCGATGATTCAGTATTTGCTCGGAGAGAAGCATCCGCTTGGAACAAGATTAGTGGATTCTCAGAAATGTTTCCGCGCTCAGGACATCGAAGAAGTCGGCGACAATCGTCACACCACTTTTTTTGAAATGCTTGGCAATTGGTCATTCGGCGACTATTTCAAGAAAGAGCAGGTTGCTTGGATGTTTGAATTTCTGACCAAGGAAATCGGTCTTGATCCTCAAAAACTTTTCATCACGGTTTTCCGCGGAAATGATGAACTGGGAATTGCACGCGACAACGAAGCCGTGAGCTTTTGGAAAGAAAAATTCGCGGAAGTTGGGATCGAGGCCAAGGATGTTGATTTTTCTGAAAGGGATGGAATGCAGGGAGGAAAGATTTTCTACTATGAA
>CAZAJN010000032.1:0-7431 GCA_964485555.1 uncultured Bdellovibrionales bacterium | reverse complement strand
CTCTGGAGCGTTGTCGATTTCACCAACTCCTCTTTCCTTTGCAAATCCTTTCTTTGATTGTCCATGCAAAATAGCCGCGGTCAAAGTAGTTTTGCCGTGGTCAACGTGTCCGATTGTTCCAACGTTTACATGTGGTTTAGTTCGTTCAAACTTTGCTACTGCCATATTGGTTGTTTTTCGCTTTCTAGCTGGATTATTTTCACCCAGCAGTGCGATTGTTTAAAGATGACTTATTAACATATTTTACATGATTTTGCCTCGAAAAGCAAATCAAAAATTCCTTTATTGGAAATCTAGATACTTGATTATTTTACACGACTAAGAATATTTGTCAAGGCTTAAATGGCCAGCTTCCAGCTTTTAGCTTCTAGCTTTTAGGAAATGCAGCTTTTCGGCTTAGACAAAGGCCTTATTCAACGTATGCGCTCTTCATAATATCCATAACTCTTTCTTGCGTAAAACTACTCTCTGCAAGCCATGGCCCATCCAAATTTTCCGGTATTGGCTGATTACTCTCCACAGCCCAATCAAATTGATAATAACTTTCATATATAATCAAACCTGTAACCATAAAAGCTCCTCCTGCACGAATTTGAAAAACAGATCCACCTTTTATTGAAAAATTATTAAATCTATTCTCTTCATTTTCGTATCCTGAGCCATTTAATGGATACTTTCTGATCCTATTCAAGGTTAAATTAACTTCGTATTTTGTCTTGTAATTAAGATCCTTTATTGAGAGAGCGCTGCCTTGAATCCCTGCAACAATCAGATTCTCTGGCAAGTCGAACCATACATTGTCGATTGCGAAATTTCCATTACCTCGCTGTTTAATTAATACATTTGCAATTGGGCATTCTGCAAATTCGCAGTTCGGTCCGGTTCGGCCAACAGATGAACCGTCGTCGCAAAGCTTGGCCTCCATTGTGCAAGCAACTTCATTTTTCAGTTCTATTTCTGGAATATTAACAATTTCTGGCTTTTGCGATTTTTGAATGACCAATGACTGATCACTGATGACTGAATTCTTGTTTTCCATCCAAAAGATTCCTCCGACTGCAATAGCAAGAATTAATACGGTTCCCACTGCCAATTCACTGGCGATTTTTTTGTTGATCATTTTATTTTTAAAAAATAATTTATATTTTCCTAATTCCTAATTCCTAATCCTGATTCCTGATTCCTGATTCCTGATTCCTAATTCTTGATTCCTAATTCCTGAAATTATACCACAAAAATTGATATAAAAAAAATCACTGACCGAAAACAGTCAGCGATTTTTAAGATTTTATTTGTTGCTAGTGCGACAAGGAATGTTTTTCTAGATTGACAACGCGCTTTTCCAATTTCTGCAAATCATCTTGCGAGACTTTGCGCTTAAGTTCGAATTTAACTTCAACCATGTCATCTTGAAGCCTATCAATTTTAGTTTCAACAGTATCAAGTCTGCTTTCTACCCTATCAAGTCTCCCATGAACACCATCGAATTTTATATCCATCGTTTCCAACACCAGATTCAACTTATCATCAAATCTCTCAATCATGGATCCAACCTCGGTTGCGGTGAATGCTTTTTCTTCAATTGTTTTAGTTTCATTTTTCATATGTGTAAATATTATTCCTATAATGTAGCTACGTCAAATCATTGCAAATGCATGCTGGCTTCCGCAAGAGTCTCAATGAACCCCTGAATATGATCTTTGAAAATCATGGTTCTATTGGTCACATTTTGCCCTTCTTTGTTCTTATACGAATCTGTGATGGTCAAATAGTTACTCCCATTGCTGGCCTTTTTCACATCGAAAAAATAGTTCTTGCTCCCAGCCTTCAGCATCTTGGAAAAAACCTTGTCCTGATTGAACTGCCTGCTTTGATCATTTGAGTTGTTTTGGTTTTGGAATTGGTTTTGGTTTTGATTGTTATATGTCATATTTATGTACATTTAACATGTCATGCTGCATTTCCGCCCGCTGGCGGATCAGCATCTATGATTGCTAAAAGCATTTCTAGATCCTGAAACAAGTTCAGGATGACAGGTTGGTAATTTAATATTTGTTACATGTTATATGCTACATGCCGCATGTTACATGATTTCAAGCATTGGCCATTGCTCTAGTGTTATAATAACACTCCTTGCATATCACTGCAAATCGATGGGTGTGGATAACTTTGGGTCAGCTTTTGGCTTCTAGCTGCTAGCTTTCATGTGAATCAAAAAACAGCCATTGAGGCTGTTTTGGCGAATGAAGATATTTAAATAGGTATTTACTTTTGAATCTCTTTTTTCCAATCTCCATCATTAAACCTGTTTCGAGCTGAAACATTGTGCCAATCATGCACATTATTCTCATAGATTGACCTGAATAATTCCTGGGCACTTTTGGTGAAAAATTTTGGATAAACCATTTCTTCCCGCTTTTCCGTCCAAAGAGTTCCCATCTCGTTTCCTCGCGCTTTCATTTCCTGAAGTTCCATGTCCACATCCAACACATCAGCATCCTTCACAATTTGCGATTCAATCGATTCGCGCTTTTCATATTCTTCAAAAAGTTCAAGCATTTCTTTTTCATGCACAGTCCCAAAGAAAATGTCTTCGACTGCCTGCTTATCATTTCGCTTCACATATTGCCGAGAAATATAGTTCGTGTCGCCAGTTCTTGTTTCAGTAAGATCATGCGCCAATGCCAACTTCAAAATCTTTTCATGACTTCCTTTGCCTTCATGCTTGGCGAGTGTCAGAGCAATCCATGCAACACGAAATGAATGATCAGCGCAATTTCCAACCTGCGCACCATTGAAATGATTCCATGTTCTCATCACATGTCGCAAACATCCAACTTCATATAATAAATCAGTATCGCGTTTTAAGTTTTCCATAGTATGTTTCATTGTTTAAATAATTCTCTGGAAATTCCCCTGATTGCTCAAGCACTACATTAAATCTGCTTTCAAATGCTTTTCGAATTTCAGGTATCACCATTTTTCTATCCCAATCCTTCAATGCTTTCGCTTTGTTTCCTGCCATGAGCTCCTCAAAATCCTTGTTCGAATTTTCATACCACCATAAATTGAAGAACGGTCCGACAAAATGAGCTGCTCCGTCAGCAGATGATATGATTCTCACTTCCAAAGGAGCTTCATTGATATCAATCACCATTTTATTATCCATGATTTCAATATATTCCACTACTTTTTTTGTGAAATTCTCTTCAAAGCCAATTTCACTCAAAAGTTCAGTCACCTTTTCTTTTGCAATCGAATATTGATTGTCAAAATCCAAAATCTTCCCATAATCATGGGCCCACACCATTGCCAAAATAACATTACTATCAGCATCCGGATAAATGTCGCATGTCTCCATGGCAATCTTCTCCACAATTTCCAAATGATATTTCACAAACCATTTATGATGGATGAAATTTGGATTCTTAGATACTTCAATAACTTTTTCTCTTAAATTGGATAATAATTCTTGCATATTCAATAAGATAGTGTTTAGATTTCAAAAACTAAATATTTCTCTTCTGATATCCTATAAATTGGTAATTTTTCTTTATACAACTCCAACTTTTCCATCCCCAATACATTATCCTCATTGTAATGACAGAATGTTTTGATTGGTAAAATACCCAAGCCTTCACGGATAGTATCAGCGACATTAGAATAATAATATTTTGCCAACATATTTGCCCCAGCACTTATACCTACTACTATCTTACCATGAATAAGTTCTTTGAAATTTCCAAGCTCAAGAAGTTTTTCTTTAAGATTTCCCTTTCTGCCACCTTGAATATATACGATATCCGCCCACTGAATTTGCCTTCTCAACTCTTCTGCATCAAGTTTTGCCATTTCGATATCAAATTTCTTTTCCGTATCCAAATTTAAAAATGCCAATTTATCTTCTTGAAATGAATCATCCCACCTATGTTCAGGCCTGGCAAAATAAATACAAAGAATCTTAATCTTTTCTTTGTTCACACTATTTGCAATTTCCAAGAAAAACTTTTCATTATTCTCAGTTTTTCTATCAGAATTGCCACCATGCAAAATAAATTTAATCATAAAGATTTAATAAAATTTTTTCTATCCCAATATATAACCTGGGAATATACATGCTTATATATTCATATGAAGACTACTTTTTCAGCAATAACAAAACAAGTCCCATTACCCTATCTTTATACTTAGGATTACTTTCAGCGATGAGTAGTGTCAATGCTGTCAGAGCCTCTGGGGTGATTTTTTTCTGGAAATCAAAATTTGCCCTTTGCAAAAACCAAACAAAAGCGAAAGCGCCACTCCTTTTGTTACCATCAACAAAAGGATGATTTTTCACAATGAAATATAGCAAATGCACAGCCTTTTCTTCAATTGTTGGATATAAGTCTTTTCCGCCAAAAGTTTGAAAAATATTTCCCACGATTCCAGTCAAACTGCTTCCCTTGCGCTCCATGGAAAAAATTTCAGTTGCCTGCTTTTTTCGAATAAGTTCTTTTTTGAGCTCACCAATAGAATCTTCCAGTTCCTTTCCAGTCAAAGCAATTTTCCTTTTGGTGACACCTTTAATCGGAAGATTTTCTTTGTCATAGGCATCCAGAGAAAACCATGTTCCTGCAAACATTTTTACTAGCTCCATTGCATCTTGCGCTGTGATGCGATCATCAGCAGGAAGCAATTTTTTTGTCTCCTCAACCGCAACAAGAAATTTTTCGTAATTTTGCTCAATCCGAGAAGGATTGATAATGTAACCCTGAGAAATATAGTCTTTGAGTGTTTTAGTTGCCCAAATACGGAACTGTGTTGCTTGTTTTGAATTCACGCGGTAGCCAACAGCTATAATAGCGTCCAAATTATATATCTCAATTGAGCGTTTTATTTGTCTTTTGCCCTCAATTCCAACTGTTTCCATTTTGGAAACAGTTGCTTTTTCATTAAGTTCTCCTGATTCAAAAATATTTTTAAAATGCTTTGAGATAGCTGCTTTTTGCACACCAAAAAGACTAGCGATCTGATTAAGACTAGCCCAGATCGTTTCTTTTTTTGCATCAACAGAGAGCTCAATAGCTCCGTTTTTTGCTTGATAAATCTCAACGTTTTTTTGTTTCATATTTTTATAAGTATGAATTATAGTGATATTGTACCACTATTATCTTTTATTGCAAATACACACCCAAACACCTACCCATATCCAAAGCTTACTCTCGTTTCTGACACAATTCAATAGCGACCACCATTGACGCTAGATGGCGCATTACGCTATAGTGAATTTACAATTTGTCATTTTACTGTTGCAAATCACAAAAGGAGAGAGCCATGAATCCGAGCGCCACCAACGAAAAGCAGCAGGGACAGGATATTCACATCATCAGCCAGTCCGACAAATTGAATGCGATGCTGAAGAGCGATCCCGTATTCATGGGCCTGCGTGGAGCACTGCACAACGTGTCGTTCGCAAAACGCATAACTCCCCAGGAACGCGCAGCATTCTGCGCCGGCCAGCATTACATCATCGTCGCTTTCATCGATGCCGATCCGGGCAATGCGCCCTGGGGATCCTACGAGCGACTCGAAACCGAAGCACGATCAAAGGGAGCAAAGGCAATCATTCTTCCGGTATGGAACAACATGGAGGAAGTTCTCCAAACCATTAAGGACGAAGTTGTAATCAAGCTCCGCAACATAACCGCAATGCCGGCAACCGCGCCGTCGTGAAAAGATTCAGCACAACACGACAAGGGCGTCCCGGAAGGGCCGCCCTCTTTTTATGCCCAACATCGCCTGCCAACAAAAAAACAGCCTCTTCCGCCGACTGGCAGAGAGGCTGTTTTCAAATGTTTTCAATTTCTAGAAGCTAATAAGCTAAAGCCTAAAAAGCTGTCTTTATTTTTTTGCAATAATCTCATCAGCAACATTCTTAGGAACTTCACTGTATTGTGCAAATTCCATGACTGAGCTTGCTCGTCCTTGAGTCATTGAGCGAAGCTGGGTCACATATCCAAACATAGATGCAAGAGGAACTTCTGCTTCAATTTCTTTTACGCGAGCGTTTCCTTCTCCACGGTCATTGATTTCCTTGATCATTCCACGTCGTGAGTTAATGTCTCCCACAACATCTCCCATGAATTGTTCCGGAGTCACAACAACAACTTTCATGATAGGCTCCAAGATAACTGGGTTAGCGCGTTTGCAAGCTTCTTGAACTGCCATTGATCCAGCGATTTTGAAAGCTGCTTCGTTGGAATCGACTTCATGGAAAGATCCATCATACAAGGTAACCATTACGTCAACCATTGGATATCCGGCAAGTACACCGTTTTCCAAAGCTTCCTTAGCACCTTGATTAATAGGTTTAATGTATTCCTGTGGAATAACACCACCTTTGATTTCATCAAAGAATTCATATCCTTTCCCTTTTTCTTCTTGAGGACGAACCTTAAGCCAACAATGTCCGTATTGACCTCTTCCACCAGACTGTTTAACATATTTTCCTTCAGCCTGAGCTTCACCTTTGATAGTTTCACGGTAAGCAACTTGAGGTTGACCGATATTAGCTTCAACATTGAATTCTCGTTTCATACGATCAACAATGATGTCCAAATGAAGTTCACCCATTCCTGAGATGATAGTTTGTCCAGATTCTTCATCGGTACGAAGTCTAAGCGTAGGATCTTCTCCAGCAAGTTTTCTAAGTGCAAGTCCCATCTTTTCCTGATCAGCCTTAGTTTTTGGTTCAACAGCAATGTCGATAACAGGTTCTGGGAAAACAATGTTTTCCAATTGGATTTGTTTTTGCTCATCACAAAGAGTGTCTCCGGTTGTTGTGTTTTTCATACCAACCAAGGCTCCAATTCCTCCAGCGCGAATCTCTTCTATTTCTTCGCGATGATTTGCATGCATCTGCAAAATACGTCCAATTCTTTCTTTCTGACCATTAGAAGCATTGATCACGTATGATCCAGCTTTCAATGTTCCGGAATAAACGCGGAAGAAAGTAAGTTGTCCCACAAAAGGATCAGTTGCAACCTTGAAAGCCAACGCTGAGAAAGGTTCGTTGTCATCAGCAGCGCGAGTAATCTCTTCCCCATTCTTTGGATTTGTTCCAGTAACAGGAGGGATGTCCAAAGGAGACGGAAGATAATCAACCACAGCGTCCAATACTAATTGAACTCCTTTATTTCGAAGTGCAGTTCCTGTGAAAACTGGAACCAATTTAGCAGCCAATACTCCCTTGCGAAGTGCTGCTTTAAGCTCTTCAACAGAAATCTCTTCTCCGTTCAAATATTTTTCAGTAAGAGCATCGTCAGATTCAGAAATTTTTTCAATCATTTTTTCTCTCCAAGCTTGAGCTTTTTCAAGAATTTCAGCTGGGATTTCTCCTTCAACCACAATTTCTCCCATAGCTCCATCAAAAGAATACGCTTTCATTTT
>CAZAJN010000031.1:0-5198 GCA_964485555.1 uncultured Bdellovibrionales bacterium | reverse complement strand
TCCGATTGCATACATGGTTGTGAAATCAAGTTGCTCGTCAGTTGCTCCCAGGTCCATGAAAAGCTCGTACACTTGTTCCTGAACCAAATCTGGATCAGCAGCAGGCTTGTCGATCTTGTTGATCACCACGATCGGTTTCAGGCCAAGTTCCAAAGATTTTTTCAAAACGAATCTCGTCTGAGGCATGGGACCTTCCTGCGCATCCACGATCAAAAGCACGCTGTCGATTGAACGAAGCACACGTTCCACTTCAGATCCAAAGTCGGCATGACCAGGAGTGTCCACGATGTTGATCTTGGTGTCTCGATAAAAAATAGAGGTATTCTTGGCATAGATCGTGATTCCGCGTTCCTGTTCGAGCGCGTTATTGTCCATGCTTACTCCTTCTTCCACCATTCCAGTCTGGCGCATGATTGCGTCAGTAAGTGTTGTTTTGCCATGATCCACATGAGCGATGATTGCGATGTTTCGAATTTCCATGATTTTTTCTACGAATTACGAATTGATACGAATGTACGAATTTAATTCATGCATTTGTAATTAATTCATAATCACATAAAGTTACTTTAAATTAAAATTGCTATTTTTTTACAAAAAACGATTTTCGTACATTCGTATGTATTTATTCGTAATTCGTGGAGATAAAACAAAAAGACTGCCCCTCTGGCAGCTCGGCTTGATACTACTAAGCTACATCAAAATATAGCAACAAATAAGAACATTGTCAAGAAAAAAGGTCACTCCTTATTATTCAGAGTGACCCGTTCAAATAATGAACAAAGTTTGTTTTGATCCTTGCTAATTAAAGTGGATAGCGTTTTATTGTCCAACTTCCTTCCTCATCAACTTCAAGTACCTTAAAGGCCTTGCCTACGCCAAATGATCCCCAAGGAGCGTCTGCAAGTATCATGGGAACTTTCAGACAAAGTCGCGCATATGGAGGATATGTTAATATCGTTATCCACCGAAACAACCAGCTATGATTGTGTCCATGAATAATAGCATCGATCCTGGATCGGTTTTGAATAATCAAATTACGCATTTCCCTGGAAAGCGCAGTCGCGTCATGCATCACAAGAAATACCCCAGTCTGTGTTCTTAGTACCTCCTTGAGGAATTCCTCTTGCTGCAACTTAAGTCGCTTAAGTGAGTCAGCACTATTATCATTAACATTCTTTATGAGATTAGTGCTGATGGTGACAAAAGTTGCTGGCCCTATTTTCTTTGCTTGAAAAAGTGGACCTATATGCTTTTCAACCATATTGACACTTTCCTCTGACATGCCGCCCATTTCAGAGCCGATTGCGAAACCTGCGCGCGCTTTCACCATGTAACGATATCCGACGTCATGTCCTCCGATAGCCCACAGCAGCACTAATTGAAAATATTTACTTAGATAATGCATAAAGCATACCCATTGTTCAATACATTCAGGAGTGATCATACCACTCTCGTTAGTGCCGATTGTGTAGTTTCCTGCACCGATTATGGCATCGAAGGGACCCTTTTTGCTCGCCGCCTCAAGCATTGCTTGATATGTTTCTTGCGAGCGACGATCAAACCAAGCAAGCAAACGCTTTTGGTTCCAATCGCACCTCAAGAGACGGCCTAATTTTTCAATGAACGGTAGTTGAGGCGGAAACCAGCGCTCCTGTTCAGGACGGCTCATCATTGAAAGAAGAACGTCCGCTATCAGTAAGAATCTATATGTTTTCATCCTTGCCTCCCTTTCTCTTTATTTTTTCTGCAATAAGAAACTATAGATTAAATTCTCCTTGATGTCAACGCTGATCCCCTTATTTATACCAATTCTAAAAAATATTCTTCCCGCAAAAGATCAGGATGCTTTTCCAGAAAAATTTTCCACAGATAATTTTGGCTTTGATAAGCCTCGATTATCTGGCGCTTTGTTTTTAATTCTTCCAGGGAAAGCTCTGTTTTTTCAGAAATATCATTTTCGGAAATTCCCAAAAGTGGCAACTCATATTTTCGTGCAATCTCTTTTGAAAAAGTGATATAGCGAAGACGCGGAGCCCCTCCTTTCATATCTTTTATTGATTCCGTTACATGTTCGGAAAGCGCCACATGATCCGGATGACCGGTGACCCCATTTGGATGCAATGTGTAAACGACATCCGGCTGGAGTTTTTCCAAATTTGTCTTGATTTTTTGCCTGATCATTTTCTTGTTCCATCCAAAACGCATGTCAGGAATCTCTAGAAATATAACCTTCTCCATTCCAAATATACCGGCAACCATTTCCGCTTCCTGCTTTCTGGTTTTCGCCAATTTCATATTTTGCCTGCGAAAAATTCCCAGCCAATAAACTGCGATTTTCTGCAAAGCCAACGGCGCTGGAATTTTTCCAATAAGTGAAAACAAATAGTAAAAATTTTTGGAAGATCTTCGCTGTGAATTGCCTCCTCTTTCGCCCATACTAGCGCAAATCCAAATCACCTCATCACCACTTTTAATGTGCCTCAGGATGGTTCCTCCGGCAAAGATGGTCTCATCATCAGGATGAGGGAAAACGCATAATATTTTCATATTATTAATTCTTTACTATTTCACTATATACTTTCAGGAAAACACCACTTCCCCATGCAAAAGGTACGGCACTTTCCCAATGTCTTGTTTTATACGGCGCACCCTCATTGAAATATGTTTCGTGCACTGCTTTATTTTTCAGAATGATTTCACAAATTTGAGCAAAATAATCATGAGCTACCTGAGTAAAGCCATTTTTTTGCATCGCACCAACCGCAAACAAATCAATCCACATCCAACTGGCTCCATTTTGATAATCTTGCATTCCAAACAAGTAAGTGATCGGGTTTACCTTCCACCATGGATATTTTGGATCAACAGTCGGAAGAAGGAGTTTATCATTTTTAAGTAACTGCAATTTTCCCAATATTTTATGCATTTTATCGGAAGCTGCAATCTCAAAATAACAAGAGGGAACATTTCCTGCCACATCAAAATGCGTATGATTGGAGAGTTGATCGTCATACCAATTCCCATTCCAAAAGCGCTCGTTTATTCTTTTTCTGATGTTTTCATATTGTTTTTTAAAAAATTCTTCATCACTATTTTCGCCCATTATTTTTGCTAAAATACTTAGTCTTTTCAATGACTCAGCATAAACTACATTTGTGTATAAAACATTTCCATCCTTAAATACAACATCCATCCAATTAGAAAGCCCATATTCTTGCACGAAACCATTTCGCAAGTGATCCTCATACCATATAGCTGCCCTTTTTACTTGAGTATAATATCTTTTTCCAAATTCAAAATCTTTAGATTTTTCAATGTAATTTGAAAATGCAATCACAAGCAAAGCGTTGGCATCCATGCAGGAAAATGGCGGGAGAATCCCGGAATACGAAGGGTGTGGTTTTTTTCTTGTGATACTTTTTCCAAAAATATATTTGACCGCGTTATAATCAATGCAGATTTTACGAGGAATTTTTCCGTTCAACTTTTGATAAGATAAAAAATATTCAATGCAATTTTTGGCGATTTCCCAGTCGCCTATTTCAAGCACGCCCAAAATCGCATAGAATGTATCACGCGCCCAAAAATCTGAAAAATTTTTTAGTGACGCCAATATTTTTCCTTCATCATAACATTTCCGCAAGTCTCTTACCGCAATATCATGCGCCTGGGAAAAGATTTTTTCAAAATTTTTATCCATAAGCCTTAATACTGACCATGTAGCTTAAAAATTGCAAAAACCCGCTTACGCGGGTTCAAGTAAAAGTGTCTCGTGTTTTATTCCTCAAACTTCTCCGATTGCTTTTTCTTATACAAAGTAATGAAAACAAAAGAGACGATAGCTACTGCGAAAATTATCCAGCCAACCCAGCTGATGTATTGTTTGATTTCACGCCAAAGATATCCATAAAAATATCCCATAGCCACCAAGAAGCCGCTCCAAACGATTCCTCCCAAGAACGAATATTTCAAGAATTTTTTGAAATCCATCCTGACGATTCCAGCTGCGGCAAATGTCGCCCAGCAAAGCCCAGTGGTTGATTTGACGGCAAAAATGGTCTTTCCACCATGTTTTTCAAAATATCTCTCCATCTTCAAAACAACTTTTTCAGTGATACCCATCTTTTTTCCGAAACCTCTCACAAACCCCATTCCCCATTTGTATCCAGCGCCGTATAGTAGAACATCTCCGATCATGTCTCCCAGCATCGAAAGAATAAACACCACGAAAACATTGAACGCGCCGAGACTCGCCAACATGGCAGCAATGATGGTTGCCACCGGCCCCTCAATGATCATAAGTGGCAACATCAGCCAATATCCATAGCTGTGCAAAAAGGTAAAGATGTATTGTCCTGTTTGTTCCATCCGGAAGTAGAAATTCCAATGAGCTATGCCCAAAAAATATCTAAATTAAAAATCATTTTTATTGAAACTCAATTCTTTTTTACAATTTGAAAACCGGCATGATGTTTTGGAATTTTCACTGCTGGATCCATGGTTTAATTTTATACTAAAAAGAAAAATATTGAAATAGTCTTTTTTATCAACCCAAATGAGTGCCATGCTCCAAGGCAAGTTTCTTCAAAGAAACCGCCTTGTCCAAGTCCTCCAATTTTGAAATCATTATGCTCATGGGCCTCGTTTTCCCGCTTTCATCTTTCAAGACTGACAGCTCAATCTCCCAATCTCCAATGCTTTTGTTTATTTTTGCAAAGGCTTCTTCATTCATCTTCAATTTTTGCAAATCTTTCTTCATGTCCTTAATATTTTCTTCTATCGATTCAATCTTGTTTTTTGCAAGCTCTGCCACATCTTCAACAGAGGATTCGGGTTTTTCATCAAATGAACCTTTGACGTGCCCCAGCATATCCACGCCCATCGCAATTCCCGCGCCTACAGCTCCCGCTTTCAAAGCTTTGCCCATGAACTCGCGTCTACTCATGCCTTCCTCGGGCTTTTGCTGATACTTTTCAGCTGGTTTTTGAGGGTTCAGATCCATTCGTTCCATATGTTTTTTGTTTATATTAAAGCAAAAGACGGACAAATACCCGCTTTCATACATACATTATAGCAAATTTTGTTGACTTTGTCCACTTTCCGTTCTAGATCATATTAACTGTTACCAAGAGTATAGCGGATAGATCATAATTGGGTTACCGTAATCAAATATGATTATGGCAACAAAAAACGACATA
>CAZAJN010000030.1:0-7882 GCA_964485555.1 uncultured Bdellovibrionales bacterium | reverse complement strand
ACTCGCAAGACGATTGCTCGTCGATGCGAGGCGGGGGTCCCGATTGTATTTAGGGCAGAGAGGGCAGAGCAATGTAATCAAGCTTTTTTTAATTTTAATGTAAAATGGGAACCGACTCCCTCGATGCTTTCAACCGTGAGTGTTCCACCCATTTTTTCAGCTATCTCGCGAGCAATCCAAAGCCCCAAACCGGTTCCTGAAATATCAAGCGTTTGAGTTATTCTGATGCGATAAAATTTGGAAAATAAGTTCTGCATGTCTTCAGCGGAAATTCCAATACCGCTGTCAGCGACTGTCACGTACACCCATTTCCCATCCTCCTTGCTGTGAATCTCAACTTTTCCACTTGGAGTGTATTTTATTGCATTGCTCAAAAGATTGATAAGGATCTGCTTGAATCTTTCCGGATCAGCCATGACTTCAGGCAATTTTTCAATATTGTTTACAAGCTCCAATTTTTTCTGATCAGCCATGATGTTCATTTCATCCTTGATGCTTGCGATTATGGGAACAAGTTGCAAACGCTTGCAATCAAAAGAAAGTCTGCCCTGTTCTATCCTGGAGACATCCAGCAGGTCTTCAACCAAGGTCTTGAGTCTTTCGATGGATATGTTGATGTTGCCGAGATATTTCCTTTGCGCGGTTTGTATTTCCTGACCGGAACCTTTAACAAGCGTGTCCGAGAGTAATTCGGAATAACCACTGATAGCAGTCAATGGACTTTTGAGTTCATGCGAGGCCATGGAAATAAAATCGTCTTTCATCTTGTCGATCTCTTCCAATTTTTTAGCTTTCACTTCATATGAAAAAAGTCTGAGATGATTGAAGATCAAAAGTAGGACGAGCACCACTGCACCCACAGACAAAAGATAGACACGTGCAATTGTTTTTTCCACCAAAGCATCGTTTTCCGCTAAGGAAAGTTTCATCGTTAGCACGCCCTTGATGTTATCCTCGCCATCACGTATGGACTTGGCGACATTCCAATATCTTTGCCCCTCATCATTGCTCAAATATGCGAAGGCGTCATCAACTGAAAGTGCAAACTTTCTGGCATTTTGCGCTATCAGGTCCTTATTGAGATCCATTTCTTCCTCATTGATTGTTTCTTCTCCCACAATCAATGCCAATTCATTGCTTTCCCTATCAAGTGCAAACAAACTTATCTCGGATATTTCAGAATCTTCTTCTTTTATCTTATGGAATTTATTCTCCAATTGGTCAACAGAACCAGTCAGGTTTTCAAAATATTGCTCAGCGGCAATCTCTATCACGTTTTCTGCCAGAACCGCTTTTCCTCTCAAGGTCTTATCGAGGTTTTCCTGAAATCGATTCAGTGTCACATATGAATTCAAGAAAAGAGCTCCGATCACGACAAAAATAAGCAGCAATGACGATATGATGGTTTGATTGTTTCTGACAAAATCAAAACCTTTTCTAAATAACCTGTTCATCATTGTTGTACTTATGAGTTAGAATTCCGATCAAGGCAAGCGCCACCACCAAGCAGACAGACATCAGCGCAATTGCCATCAGAATATAATTGGGAGTTGATTTTTGCATGGGAGATTTGTTGCTGTCCAATTGGGAAAAAGGAACCACAGTTGCGGCTTCGGCAGTTTTCACGAAAGCCAGCGGTTCAGCTTTTGAAACGATGCGACCGTCATCTTCTGTTATAGCCACATAGACCTCATGCTGACCGTCCTCCAGCTCTTTGCTCAGTTCATAGCTCCAATTTCCACTCTCATCTGTTTTGACAGTCACGACAACGGGATCCTCACTGAAGATGTACACGGCCAGCATGGAATTTGGCAAAGCCTTACCGGTAAGCAAAAGCGTCTTTTGGCCATCATATTTCTTGATCATTTCAACATGTTGGATGGAAAATTCCGCAGAAATCACACCTGAGATCTTTGGATTTTTTTCCTCTTTCAGATCAACAGCCTTGATGGTTACTGGTTGCGAAAGCTCTTCTTCTTTTGATTCACTTCGCACAATGCTTTTGATGATGTTTGCTTCAGCAGCTGTCCTTACTGCCGGATTGTTGACAGGCTCGACTGTCACTTCTATCATCTTCGTGGCAGTTGTCGGGGTGCCTGTTGCAGTTCTGGTCGGTTCTTGCGCTGCAGTGGCGGATGTTTTGGATTCAGTAACGGCAGTGGTCTTGACCGGCTTGGTTTCAATAGTTGTTGCAGTTTCCGTAGTTTTGGTTTGAACAGGCTCCTTGACGGTGTCACTGCTTGATGTTCCAACGCTACTGCCAGAAAGCATTATTTCAGTCAATTCCGTGGCCGCAGTCACGCTTTCATTTTTCTCAACAGGATCGGTCGCTAGCTTGTCATCGGACTTGACCGCATCTGTTGTCGCAGAAAGTTCAGTGCTTGTTCTGGTGGGGGCTACCGTGGTTGAAGATGTGGCAGCGGGAGAAGAAACAGTTTCAGTCAAAAGAGAAGCTTCGACCTGATTGCGAGCAAACAATGTGACTGCGATTGCACACACCACAAACATGAGAAACAAAAACACTTTATGAGCCACCTTATGAAATTCCATACTTAGCAAGAGAAATTAAAATGAGCGCCACTCAAAATAAATTCTTTTTTTATTAATACCTTTTTATTTTTAAAGCTTGATATGAAAACATCATTATCAATTTCAATTATACCTTTTTTACAAGGCAACCACAAATTTTTTATCAATTATGGATGACCACCGGAGTTCCTGTTTCCGCCCAATCAAAAACTTGCTTGGCCTTTCCGGGACCGAGACGAATGCAACCATGAGAAACAGGCGTGCCCAGATGATTGGCGCCTTCCTGATATCCACCGGGCCAGACAGGAAGTTCATGGAAACCTATTTCTCCTGAAGGAACTATGGCCATCCAATTTGGCATCCATAGCGAATATTTGGACGACCATGCTCGGGGTGATTTGTTTTCTATCTTGAAATTTCCAAGCGGAGTGTCCATTCCCTTTTTGCTGGATGAAACAATGAAAGAGTCCGACGGTTTTCCATTCTCAAAAATGACCATGGTCTGCTTGGACAAGTTCACATCAATGTATTTTCCATCTTCGATGACAGGCTTGGTAAATTTGATCGCTTGAGCGGCGCGCTTTTCGAGATCATCCTCCCAATCAACCGGTTCAAGGATTTGCACGGTAGAAAAATTCATATTGCCAATGTTTGTATATTCATCGGAAGATTGATTTTTATATTTCATAAAAACATCTATAGAATAATCAGTTCCCCATTTGAAACTATTTTTGGCAAGCAATCTTATTTGCTTATCGCCGTCCATCACTTCATAAGCAAGCTGCTCGAAAGGATCAACCACAAATTTCACATTATAGTCACCTATGGGCTCGTCAAAACTCACACTCACTGGTTGTTCCATATCCACCGCCACATCTTTGGCGTCTTTAGTCGGATAAAATTTCAATATCTTAGGAAAAGATCTTGTTTTGAATGACACAGCCTGCTGAAATTTCTTAAAGAAGATATTTTCCGCTTCGGTCACGCTGAAAACATACGACGTGGCAGCTTTCCAATTTCCTGCAGGACTTATTATCAACTTGCTGTTTCCGTCCTCCCATTTGAAAAGAACGTCACTGGCAGGCGATATTGAAAAATTGTTCTCGACACTTTCAGGCACCACGGGATAAGAAAAATTTATGACAATTTTTTCAGCCAGATCGATGTCTTCGGCTTTTTCCAATGATCCGACAGTGGTGAGTTTATAGGAATAGGCCTGCACGGAAAAAGCCGCCAGCGCGGAAATCGATAAGATCGCCAAAGTGAAAATTACGGTCTTTGGATTATGCTTGTTGTTTTTATGAGGAACGTAACTGAACATTCGTTCGCACAGTTTTAATTGTTATCAAGAGAAATAAGAGTCGTATACAGTGCATGATTCTAGGAATAATAGCGACGATTTTTGTGTTCTGTTTTCTTTTTGGCCAACAATTCAGGGCAGCAATTCTTGAGCCCTTGACCATAGATTTCGGTCAAGGGCGTGCTCAAAAAGAAAACAGAAAAACAAAAATTGACCCACTAAACTTTTAGTAATTTAACTAAATACTTTGCATGATCAAATTTGTGAGCCTGTATTTTTGATATCTTTTTATGATCATTCAAGTGTGCGCGCTGTTTCCCAGAGAGTTGGATTATTTTGAACGGTCTTCATCCAATACCACCATTCAACGCCCCAAACATAGATCTCTTTCATCCCTGTTTTCTTGGCAAATTCAACATTGTCTGCCAAGATCTCCGAATTCATTGAAGCGAGCTGCGTTTCCAGTGGCGCGGAAGTTGTCCAACCAGCCACCCATGGCTCTCCCTGAAGTTCAATAACTATCGCATTATCCTGCTTAGCGAACAACTTTATAACCAATTGCTTAAGCTTGAAGAAATTGGGACCGATCGGATATCGCCAGTGCCCCATGTTTTCACTGTAGACTTCACGATACATGGTTGTCCCGAAAACATCAGCGCGCAGAGCAGCAGGAATCCAAAGACTCAATTCACCGCTGTCAGTGACAACAATCGGACGCGAAGAATCAAGACTTCTGACCTGAGCCAGCTCAGCGTCCAAAAGATCCACATCAACCTTTGAACAAATTCCGAAATCCAAAAATGGTTCGTTTTCAATCTGCCATTTCGCAATTTCAGGGTGACCATCTTTGTAGCGTTCGATCACGACCTTTTGAAAAGCCAACAGATTTTTCTTCAAAGACACGGCATCCAGATTACTGGGATCCTCGCCTACCCATTTCGGAACATAGCATTCAGGCCAGCGCGGAACTTTCTGACCCACAACCAAGATGACTTCCACGCCTCTTTTCTGAGCTTCCTGCAGCTGCCAATCAATGTTGGAAAAATCATGCTGGCCCTCAGTTGCCTCAACCCTGTCCCAATAAATTGGAAGCCTTACGTGTTTTATCTTTATGTCGTCCAACATGGCCAAATATGCCTGTTTCCAATCAAGTCCGATCTGCTCGGCATACACATAGGAAAATGTCACTCCTATTTTTACGTCATTCTGACTTTTTTTCACCGGGAGGTTCGAATACGCCAAGAGAGCCAGAAAAAGAAACAACACGAAAGCGACGACATACAAAATCGTCTTGGCTATTTTTTTTGCAGCAGAAACACACTTTTCATTTTTGATGTTTTTTTTCATACTTACAGATGTCTTAAAAAATAAAGCTTCAAAGTCGCAATCAAGTGGAGATTAGAAACATTCCGCCTGCTATTATGCCTATGGCTGCTACCTTCTGAGCCCAGTCCCAAAAAAGCAAACGCTCCTCAAAGATGTGTGGCAAATTTTTTCCGGCAATCACAGCGATCAAAAGAACAAAAGCGTACTGAAGTGAAATAAGTGAACTCACCAAAGTGACGCTTCCGATTCCTATGGCAACATTTACAAGCGCAGAACTTGTTCCGCCGATTATCTTATTGAAAACAAACAATATTCCAGTGGAAATGTTTTCTTTTTTCTTTTTCTTGCTATGCATCAAACTGGTTAAGATTTTTTTTCTCCAGTAAGGAACCATGAGCAGGCAAAGTGTTCCAATGAAAGCGCCGACTCTTGTCCAGACATAGCCGTTGTAAAAATTTTGTTCGGCATAAACCAATTTCAAAAGAAAGGTCGAGTATCCCATGAAAATACCGGCAAGCAGGGAAAGATAAAATCCTGCAAAAAATTTTTTCTTGTTCAGCTTCAAAGGGAGATCGAAAGAGATGAAAAGACCTCCAAAGATCAGCAGACATATTCCAATGATCTTCTCAAGCGCATATGTTTCTATTCCCCACAACATGGCAGCTGCAAATATCACAATGGGAACAACTGAAAAAGCCACTGGCGTGACTTTGCTAGCTTCGCTTTTTTTGATTGCAAAATACAGGGTTGTTATTGCCGCCAAGAAAAACAAACCTGATTGAAAACTTATCCATAATTGATAGTAGGAGGGAATTTCCAAAACGAAATTCTGAAAGACAAGACCTAGCGGCCAAAAAACAAGCACACCTAGTCCCAAAAGTCCGACATAGAAAGCATAGACCGGCGGGGAAGATATCTTCTCACTACTAAGCAAATACTTGTCCAGAATGACAGTAACAGCTCCCAAGAAATATGCGATGATTGCAATTATGATCCAAGACATTGATAGTATTTTACTGAATATTAGGTTTGGGCGTTAACGTAGGTGAGCCTGAATCCATGTTCAACATGACAGATGCGATCAAAAACAAAATCGACAAAAATAAGGCGATAAGCATCCAGATATGCTTATCGGATATATGCATTCCCAGCTTGAAAAAAAACAAGCTTTTTATTTTTTCAATCATAAACCTTATAATCACTATTCATATTTTCCCGTAACCCATCCCATCTCCTGCTGCCAATCCCGATTGGCACAGCTCCATCCGGGACTTTGACTATCTGATGTAACATTGACTCCATGTGAACTTCCATCAAGCGTAGCACCTAGAACATAAAAAGGAGTTCCGGAGCATCCATAATGTGTCGAATTCCATTCATTATAACGATAATAAAAATAACCGTCACAATTTCCACTTTTAGTCATATCCCTGGGCAAAGGTTTGCCTAAAAAACTTTCCAGCAAAGGGATGAAAGGGCTGTCAATATTTCCCACATCCCAATTTCCGCAACCTGCCATGTCTGAATCAGGATATCTTCCATATTGAGCATAATACATTTCCAATGCTGATTGGATCTGACTGACTTCTATGATGCGCTTGGCATCCTTGGCTCTCTTTCTTGCCCCGTTCGTGTTTATCAAAACCGTTGAAGCAAGCACTCCGATTATGGCTATGACTATAAGCAATTCTATTAATGTGAAAGCTTTCTTATTTTTCTCTTTCATGTTTTAATTATATCATTTTTTAAGCATAAAAAAAAGCACCCGAGGTGCTTTTTTCATAAACCGTATTAGCTATTTTTCTCAACTATCTTGTCGAAGTAAAGCGCAACCGTTGAAACCCAACTTGGCGCACCAGGATCGCCTTTGCAACTTGTCCCACATTTCCAAGTGTCCACCATTTTGGCTGGAGTTGATCGGTTCTTGTTCACCAACACCTCAATCCTGTTTCCAACCACCTCCACAGCTTCTTCCGCGCTTGCAAAACATGCATAACCCATGCCGGTTCCCCTGCCGGCTGAGCCCTTATATCCCCAATAATTGTAGCAATCTATCCCGTCTTTAGATGGAGAGGCATAGCCGAAACTGCTCTCTTTTTTGGCAATTCCTATCAAAAACGCCGCCACCTTATCATCGCGCTCAGAAATGAATGGAACCATCTCCTTAATTGGAGCATCTCCCACTAAATCATATATTTTTTGCGCAAAAAGCTTGTTTGAGCCATTTTTCAAGGTTTTAGACTGAACAAGGCCATACTTTTCGCCTTCTGAGCCATCAACATCGACATCGAGCTCGAAAAGTTGGTTTTCCTCCTCAAATAAAGGAGATTTCACCTCTACAATAGCTTCGTTTCCTGCCGCCTTAGCGACCTGCAAAGCAGATCTTGTTTCAAAAAGTCTGAGCATTAAGCCAAAAACAGTCAACATCAGGGCGACAAAAAGAATAGTGTTGTTCTTGATCAATTTCTTTGCCGGACTGGCCTGCAAACTACAGACACGGGGCGCTTTTTTCCCTAAGGGTAAGGGGTCACACATACTTTATCTTTAACAATTTAATGGTCCTTTAGGCCGAAATGACCTCAGGGACGCAGATTTAATGCTAGCAACATTAAGACCCAGAGTCAAACATCCGTTCTAGATCATATTAACTGTTACCAAGAGTATAGCGGATAGATCATAATTGGGTTACCGTAATCAAATATGATTATGGCAACAAAAAACGACATA
>CAZAJN010000029.1:0-13205 GCA_964485555.1 uncultured Bdellovibrionales bacterium | reverse complement strand
TTTCAGATCTCACGAGCGCTCCCTTTTACAGGAAGAGGCCAATGAAATCAGGAAAATGATCTACCGGGCCGTCAACGAAAGCGGAACGGAAGGATACCTATCCCAGAATATAGATTCACGCAAAATTACGTGATAAAAAGAGTTACGGCCCAATGGCTGCAACTCTTTTTTCATGGAAAGATACTGCAATTATTTGAGTTTACTATAATACCAAACTAACGATTTCGCTGCCTCGCTCCTGCTTGCCTTATGAATTGCATTCAAATAATATGTCACTTTCCCATATTTCACAGTCTCATCCTTACTGAATTTCCCTCTGATGGTATTTTTATCACATAACTTTCCATCTGGATATTTACCACTTAATATCATGAATTTCTCGATGGCGTTCTCGCCCTCGACTACCCCAACTTCGACTTCCCTGCCCGACAAATGACATCTCGCGGCTTCCAACAGGTCCGTTCCTATGTCGTCGGTGTATAATGATTTAATATCAGAATCATCGAGAACTAAAATTCTGCTGGTGACAATCTTCAAGTCGGAGTTGGATTCGATGAAAGTTTTTATCCTGTCTCTTTCCGATGAAGCTTCAGGCTTAATGATGAAGAATGTTTTTTCATTCATATTATTTATTTCTTCCAAGACAAAAACCTAGATTGAGCCATGGAAACTAAGAATATTAGCGTGGCGCTTACAAGTGAAATTGTAATCAATGATGCATACAGCAGCCCCGGTTTCAATTGATACAAGGATATCGTTATAAGCTGACCAAGACCATTTCTGGTGCCCAGCCATTCTCCCATGGTTGCTCCTATTATGCTGGCAGGTATTGCAAGCTTCATAGATAAGAACAGATAAGGCAACGCAAGTGGCAATCTTAATTTCAAAAACGTTTGCAGCGGCGTCGAGTTTATAACGTGCATGTAGTCCAGAAGATTTCTATCGGTTTCCGAAAACGACGCGTCCATACTGATCATGATAGGGAAATAACATATTAAAGCAGATATGAACACTATAGACATAGATGATCCTTGTCCGAAAAATAATATAATAACTGGAGCAAATCCAATTATAGGAAAGGAATTTATCGTCAATGAAACCGGGTAAAACAGATTTCTCAGCGTGGGAAAAAATAGGAACAAAACAGCTATCACAATACCTGAAAATGTTCCAAGGAAGAAGCCTAGGAAGGCCCTTTCTAGCGTATACGCGGTTTCAATAAGTATCTGATGACCCAAATCCCTGAATGTCGTCAAAATGGTTAAAGGTGTTGGAATGAAAGCCTCAATTCCTGTTTGATTTGCTCCGATCATCGCACTGTTCAGCTCACTCTCAAAAACCTGCCAGCAGGATATCAATATTAAGAACAATAAAAGTGAAAATATGCTTTTTTTCATAATTTTTTTATTTTCTCCCTTATTTTTCTAACCTCTTCAAAAAAAATATATTCGCTTTTAAGTTCTGGATACCTTTTGTCAGGCAAGCCTATTTTCAAATCGTACAATATTTTTCCGGGTGCATCCGACATTATCAGTACCCTATTAGAAATAAAAACAGCCTCTTCAATGTTGTGAGTCACGAAAATTATCGTCGGTTTCAATTCGTAATATATTTTCAGAAGCTCAAAATCCAGTCTTTCACGAGTAAGCTCATCAAGCGAAGAGAATGGCTCATCCATGAGTAAAACTTTAGGATCGAACACCAATGATCTAGAGAGTGCGACTTTTTGCTTCATCCCACCAGAAAGCTGTTGCGGATAATATTTTTCAAAGCCTTCGAGATTTACAAGCTTAATCAACGCTTTAACCTTGTCAGCATCAACAGCAGATCTGATCTCCATCGGTAAATTTATATTCTCATAAACATTCCTATTTGGAAAAAGGGATGGCGCCTGTGAGATATAGCTCAGACAATTATTTTTTCTTGCCAATGCAATATCCCCACCATCATAAAGAACCTCCCCATTTGAAGGTTCTAATATATTCGCAATTATTCTTAAAATCGTAGTTTTTCCGCACCCAGAGGGACCAATCAAGGTAACAATCTCTCCTTGATTAACATGAAATGAAACATCTTCCAAACCGATGCTATTTATCCCATTGCTAACATATGACCTGGTAACATTTTTTAAGGTTATTAGCGGTTTCATCAATTTTTTACTTATAAATGTTCCTCAAGACAGAGTAATCGATTACAGCATCTTCACTTGGCACTGTTGGTATCTGCTTCAGATTATAGTAAGAATTTGCAAAATCCATAACTTGGCTTCCATAAATCCAGCCAATCCGGTCCTTATCAAACAAAGGCAGCGACTTCTTGATTAGCCAAGTCTCTTGAGTTACGTCAAAAGTCGGACCGCCGCATCTTGCGTCTAGGATATATTTGCCAGCCGTCTCAGGATTCTCTTCAATAAATTTAGTTCCTTTTATTGTTGCCCGCAACCAAGCTGTAAGCACGTCTTGTTTTTCTGCCAGAGTTTTTTCCGTTGCAACGGCAACCATAGATGGTTGCTTAAATCCCGGTATTTCACTCGAACTCAAAAAGTTATACTGAATGCCGGCCTTTTCCGCCTCATAGGCTTGCGTTGTCCAATACCCAGCCAATGCGTCCACTTGTCCAGTCAAAAAAGGCGTTGCATCAAAACCCACAATAACTATATCCAAATCGGTGACAGGGATACCTAAATAACCTGCAATCGCGTATTGAATGACGGAATCAGCGGTCACGCCTATTTTATATTTAGTTCCATCAGGCTTCCTGTTGCCAAAATCCTTAATGCTCTTGAGTCCTGAATCCTTCCTTATCATGAAGCCATATGGATTGTCATTCCAAAATGAAGCAAAGGCTCTCACTTTTAATCTTTCATTTTCTGATTCTTTTGTCACGCCTCGTAGCAACGGAACAAGATCTCCATCAACACCAAGCGTCAGTTCCTGGTCTTGCGCAACGGCATTGGTTGCAATCGTAAAAGAAGCTCCGCTTGGACCTCCAGGAATCATTTCAACATCGAGGCCCTCATCTTTATAATATCCATTCACTATCGATGAACATATATTTGCGAATTCCCCGTTCAAAAGCCAGCCGGCTTGAACCTTGACCTTGGTCAATTGCGCATGTGTTTGGACTGCGACCTTCTTATCTGTTGCCAACTTTGTCTTTGTCTTGTAAGCCACTAGAGCCACAACACACACCAGCAAAAGGATCGCCACAATTGAATTTTTTTTCATCGTTTTAAAATTAGTGATTTAATTCCTCTTTCCAAAGCTTAATATATTTAGGGCAAAATGCATTCAGATATTCCCCTAATTGGTCCTGATTACCACTAGGATTCAGTGCAAAAAATAAGGCTTTTTTCATCTCTGCAGCGTGTTCCGGATAACTCTCAGAGAAAATCTCCAGACAAGTGCCCAAATCCTGAGAATAGACAGGCCGTCTAATCATAACCAACCCCAGCGCCGACCTCAGCAACAAACGCATTGTCCAGATGCACCAAAATTCAAGCGGTCTTTTCTCCCCCAGGTATGTCTTTTCTGACTGCTTACCAGAAAATATACCAACCAGTTCATCCAGTTGTTCCGACAGATTTCCATACATCGCCA
The DNA here is from genome assembly GCA_964485555.1 of uncultured Bdellovibrionales bacterium. GTDB lineage: Bacteria > Patescibacteriota > Minisyncoccia > Moranbacterales > GWC2-37-73 > GWC2-37-8. The sequence goes on along the minus strand of CAZAJN010000029.1, from coordinate 9,606 downwards.
GCGCCAGAGCTTTGCCTGGTTTGACGTCGGGAATATCCTTCACCACATCTTTCCCATAAAGGCAGACTGACTGAGTTTTCAGATAAATTTTAAGATTTGAAAACTCCTTATTATTCAGCAGCTCATCCAGCGATATGACGGTCAGGTCCGCCAATGTAATGAAAGGATACTTACTCTCAATCTCCCTGGAAAATTCAACAACCTTGTCTTTCTGCTGCTTATTGATACTTTTCGAGATTATAGCAACACTATCCACATCCGATACGCCTGATTTTGCCCTACCCACACTGACACTTCCCCTTATGTAGACACTTTGGAGCTCCCCGCCGAATTCCTTCACGTAAAATTCATTTATCTCTTCAAGTATTGGCAAGTATTCTTTTTGAATTAAGTTTTTCCCAGCTTCATTGACAACAATTCCATCTTTATCAATTTTATATAGCATTTAGTGTTTAATTATGCTAATTATAGTCTTATTATTTTTCGCCGTGATTTTAACATTTCCACCTATCGGGAACGTCATCATAGGCTGTGTATGGCCAAAATCTGCATTTGCAACAACAGGAATTCCATCAAGCTCCTTTTTAGCCTTGATTATTTTGGTTAATATTTCATCAGTCATCCCAGTTGCTTTTTGGAATCGACCGATAACGAGACCCTTAACACCACTAAATTCAGGAAGATGTATCAATGATTGGAGATTCCTATCAAAATCTGCTGACTTTGAGGTGTCGTCGTCCTCCAAGAAAAGTACTGAGTCATTCATATCAGGGAAGTACTCAGTTCCCTGAATCAGATTGAAAGTACATAGATTACCGCCCAGCAACGTCCCTTCTGCACTGCCCTCATTTATAACCAAATATCCTTCATTGCTGAAAAAATTCCTATTCTCCTGATCCTTGTACCACCGATCATCGCTCCATTTTTCAGAGGGAAGCACTTCGAAAGGTTCCTCAGAAAACACACATTTAACAAAATAATCCAAAGTATAATCAAAATTAATAATTTCCCCAAAAGTTGAATATGCTGGTCCTGAATAATTCACCAGGCCGGTTTTTGCAAAAATTGCATTATTCAAGACAGATATATCTGAGTATCCACAAAATATTTTTGGATTTTGCTTTATCAAATCCCAGTCCAAATATCTCAGGAGTTGATTGCTGTTAAATCCACCTATGACTGAAAAAACAGCCTTAACTTCTGGGTTTCGAAATGCATCATGAAAATCTTCCACGCGTGACACTATACTAGAGGAATTGAACTCGTCAATTTCCCCAGAATGTCTTGAAAATTCGACAACGAGTCCCAAATCTTCAAGGCGCCGAGTAGCTATTTGTTTGTTTTTCTCAGATATTATTCCTAGCGATGTTGCAGGAGCAATAACACAAACCAAATCACCTTTTTTTAGTTTTTTAGGAAATATCTTTTTCATTGTTAAGTGATTTAAGATTATATCTATATGTGTACTCATATATAACATCTATCATACTTTTATGCAAGCTGATGCTAAATTGAAAAAACAATAAAATACTGAAAAACATGCCCTTGAAACAGTTTCGTTCAATGGAGCTAGGCTAGCATAGTGCAAAAAAATATATTAGTCTCACTTTTCGCCACAACAAAAAAACACTCTCGCGAAAAAGTGTTTTCATGCCTACAGCAAGATAATAAAATCTTGTGTATTTCTATTATACATGAACCATGTTTTCTGTCAAAGAGCCAGAAAAAAAGGACTTCTATTGAAGGTGCTTAGCAGAGAGGGAGGATTTTCCGTGGACGGTTTAAGAACACGGCCTCTCTATACATCGCACTTCATCAATAGAAGTCCCGGGGCTGAAGACAAGAATCGCCTTCGAAGTTTTGATTGGGCTGAGTGGATTCGAACCACCGACGCAAGGATTAACGGTCCTCCGCTCTAGCCAACTGAGCTACAGCCCAACAAGCAAAAAATTTGAGACCTAATCACGACAACCGACAAACCCAGAGAAAGCAACGCACAAGCCACGGTGTACATCCGCACCTGTCAACGTACTAACAAGGGATGAGGCTAAAATTGAAATGAATAGGTCCCAACCGTTATGACCAATGTCGGTCATAAATATAAAGTACTGAAAAAAGCAATCATTAATACATCCTAAAAATAAGAAATATAAATAATTGCTTTTGTTTTGATAGATTACTAATCGTAAACTATTGTGGCTAGTCCTAATGGTATGTTTATAAGAATATTATGGTTTTACTCTGATAAATCAGAGCAAACGACCCATAGAATTTGGTCAATGTCCGAAGACATCAACCGCACCTTAACTCCCTAGAAAGGAGGTGTTTGCGGGCGGACAACGCACGAGGATTTGCCAGCAAATAAGCCACTAAATGAAGTATATGATCTCTGCTAAATCCGCAGAAATTATTATTAAGTTTCTATATGCATTCTACTGCATTGTAATTATTTTAGCAATATTTACCTAAAAATTTATATTTACATTTTTAAGATATTCCTCCATCTCAACAGTATCAAGTCCATTCTCCTTTGCCCACAAAATAAAATCACCGGATAGATATTTTTTATATTCATTAAATAATTTATCCACAATCTCAATAACTTCTTCCTCGATCAAATAACAACTAAAACTAGAAGTGAGTCTACTAAAAAGCATCATAGTTGAGTGCAAACACGCCGTATTTGTCCAAACATAATCTGACGAACTCTTGTTTCCACCAAGAGTAATCGTAGCGCTAATATCCTTTAAATTGTCCATCCTCAATATAGACTTTGGTTTAGTATAATTAAATGTAGCATGCGTTCCCATCTCGGATAGCATTCCATATACTGGATCAAATCCAGGTTTTCCTAGTTTTTTTCTAACGCTACTAGGACTAAATTCTTTTCTTTTCATTTCTTCATCATCACCTAGCCATAAATAGACCCATTTATTGTCATTTTCAAATAATTTAATGAGGTTTATTATCTCCAAAACTGTTCGCGAATGATGAAAGGATTGCGCAGTAAAACCACGCTGAGCTAAATGAAAAGCTACCAATAGCTCATCTACCGCAGAATAATAAAGTGTCACAATGAAAAATTTCTCCCTTTTTAGCGAATTTTTAGAAACGTCATATAAAAAATCAATGATGTTTTGACCCACACCAGTAAAAAGTTTTTCTGTTTCAAGATTTATAGTGACAGTATCACTTGCCGGATTGGACAAAAACTTTATTACATTAGAGAAATCAAAATGACCACCATTTATCTTGCTCAATTCTCTTGAAATTTGTCGCTTGGCTTTTCCATCTCCCATACAATTAGCACTCTTCTCTAATTGCTCTGATAAAATATCCCCCATATCCGACACCATCTTACGTGCGTCATCATCAAATAGCTGATATTTCTTTTTAATATAAAAAAAGAAATTTTTAAGGGCGTAGCTATATTCTTTTTCTGTTTTCTTACCACCAATATACAAATTGGATATTCTTACCAACTCCTGCTTGGTTATTTTGTCTTTTTTCATATGCTTATTTACAATCTAACTTTAGCAAACTACTTAAGTAAACTTAAAACATCCAATAACATAAAACTTTGCAATGAATTTTTCATTGTTCCGTAGTTTTTTGTTTCACCGTGCAATATTGCATGTCTGTTTAGAAAGTGTCTATACCCTCTTGATTTCGATTTTGTAATGCTTTCAGTACTTTTATATATCCGCTCATCAATAGCTATAAAAAATAAGTCTATTTCTAAAATATCCAATTCCTTACTAATCCCTGAGTCGCTTAACCTAGCGCCATCGAGTGCTAGGGTCATTTTTTTATTACCCCTTGATCTATTTTTACGCCCTATGATTATATTTTTATTTTTACAATAGTTTTTCGCAATGCCCTCTGCCACTAAGAGCGTGACCGGAACTGAGAGATTATAATCTTTATTTGCGTGAGCTTTTATTGCTTCATTTAGCTGTTTTTGCCATGGCTTAAAATGATGATTTTTTTGCCATTGATTTGCTGTGTATTGAAGGTATTGGCACTTATTTTTTTGATATGTCGACACAAAGAAATTTGTTATGGCCTTTGTGTCTCCATTTTTGTATTTTTTAAAAGGATTAATAAATTCATCAGCTGGTAATTCCATTAGCGAAGGAGTAAACCACCAGCCAGAGTCCTGCATTGCTTCATTTTGAATTTTTTTTGCTTTAACTATCTCTTGAATTTTTGCAGAAAAAGCATTCAATTCTGCAGCAGAAGGCAGTAGTAATTTTACTTGGCTTAATTGTTCTTGTATTGTTTTTTGGATGTCCTGATAATCTTTTGCAAATTTTGCTAAATCATCATTGCTTTTCTTTACTATATCGGCAATTATCCCAAGGTTAGGAAAAACCGGAAAATTACCGAATTTTTCCAATATTTTTTTAATATATTCAGCATTTTCTTTAAGGTCCTTAATTGCCTTATTCATAAACTTCTAAATTTAAATTTAATCAAATAACTAATTTCCTTTCTTTGCCTCCAGATATGACAATATTGTATCACTAGATGCATGCAATAGATTTGAAAGTCTACGAGAAATTTCAATATATGATGTAGTTGACCCCCCTAACTTTTTCCAAACTTTCCAAACTCGCTCACAATCCTCTGGCTCTGAAATTTTATCTATATTATTAAATGTAACCTCTAATACCCTGTGTTTATTTTTCTTTTCCCAGTACTCGTCTGGTGCATTCTTCAACCATTCAGGCGCAAGATGATTAACGCTCATTAGTTCATCGTTTTTTTCTTTTTCAGAAATTGAATTTGGGGATGCAGGAGTAAAGAAATTGTAATCATCTCCGAAAGTGGACATAGAATGACCGATTTGGATCGGCCTATCTAAATGTTCTATGAAAAAGTTTCTATATTGTCTCAAATGATAATAGATCCAAGTAATATCCTCTCTATGTCTTTCCCACAAAAATAATAACGACCCATTATATTCAGAGATGCTCAATTCCTTATACAATTTATTAAAAGTACATTCTGATGGGTTTTTTCCAGCCACAGAGAACAACATCTTTGTCCAATGATCCAGTAGCACATTGCCAAATATGTAGAGACTTTCTAAATCAATTTTCATTTGTTCAGAAATCGTCTGCTCTTTTTTCCATAATATTCTCATTTTTGCATCTTCTTTTTTATCAATACCTGAATTTATAACTTGTCGCTCAATATGGAGAGCTGTTAATTTCTTTTTATTTATCGCAATACGCTTAATAATACATTGTATTTTTTTAATTCCTGATATGAAGTAAGAATTACTATAAAAAAAAGAACTATGAATACTATCGTCACCTACTTGAGCGGCTAATTTAACTAAGCTTCCATTTTTTATAATAGCTTGCTCTAATTCGTTAATCTGTTTGGTTATCTTGTCAGGTAGATCACTAATTAAATTTTGAATAAACTCAACTTGTTTATTAACACCAAGTTTTTCATACTTTTTCGAAACCAAGGCGAGAGCCTTGTTTCTCTTTAATTTTGATGGTAACAGCATTGCTTTTTCATATTCTATCCCTGTTTCAATAAGCTCCTTTCCATATTTATCCCTTGATAAGTTAATCATTTCTAATGATTTCTCCATGAGTTCAATACGCTTTAAAGATCGCCCTTCTCGAGATGCCTCAATATCATATTTAATACTTTTAACCTTGAAAACTATGTCATCATTTTCGGATTTCTCTGCAAAATCAACCAGTGCATTCAAAAAAATTTCAAGATCATTACTAGGCATAGTATTGAGCAAATACTGCAGCACACTCATTCCATAAAGAGTCATAAATGAATTAAATTCCTTTTCATTTCCCTCTTTTTTGCTCAATTCTGCCAATGATAAATAGAGCTCGGGTTGGTCTTTATTTGGCCTTACATTTAATAACCTTTTTAATCGATTAAATTCGGCTTTTTGCACCATCTTCTCATCAATATTGGAATAATATTCAATAGATTTATTGAAATATATTATAGCCTTTTCATCATCAATTTCAACAAGACCTTTTTCATAAAAGTATAGTGCCTTCATTAATTTTGCTATCATTTCTTTTTCAGGATTTACACTTTCCCTATATTTCATGGAGGCTTTTAACAGTAGCTGGGGTTCCTTTCTTTCATCATTAAAATACTTTTCAAAATAAGAAATTGCCTCCATTTCCTCTTTGTCAGAAAACACTTTCATTTTAGGTTTAATATTTCCAGTATTCATTTTTATTTTGTAAATATTTATTGTAATAAGTCTATTCCCTATGTGAGATATTTTCAACCTCTGACCCGGGAATAAATTTAAAAAAACCATCTGTCATGAATTGTCTTGCCTGATCCTTATTTAAAGCGCCTATATAATATTTCATTGTCGTTTCAAGGTTGGAATGCCCTAAAAAATATTGTACTGCATTCATTGGAACTTTTCCCAGCAGTAACTGAGTTGCAAAAGTATGCCTAAGCGTATGAATAGTAAACTTTTTCCTTATTCCTGATAATGCCTTGTATCGCCTAAAGGAGCGTCCGACGTCGGTTTGACTCCACACTGTTTTGCCGTCAAGTGTAACAAATAACCACACACTGTCATCATTGCGCATTGATAGGTATTGGTCAATGTATACAATAGTTTCAGGTCTCAAAAGCAAGGTTCGAGGTTTTTTACCCTTGCCTATTATGCTGATTTCCTTATTGCTTCGATCAATGTCTGATATTTTTATTGAGAGCACTTCGCCAATTCTAGCTCCTGTTTGCAGTAAAAACATGGTCAGTGCGACAAATCTTGCTTTTCTTATTTTTGGACCCTTGGATGTATCGTTCTCGATGGCTTCAGTAAAGCTTTTAATCTCTTGCTCAGTTAAATAGTTCACCTCCTTACGATCAATCTTTGGTTTCTTAACTTTTTCCAAATCTAACGTGTTTACAATTGCGCCACTTGTCTGAAGTCTGGCAATTAACCATTTAATGGCAGAGATAACATTCGCAATCCTTGAGTTGCTTGCTTCATTATCCCTCATGGTTAAAATAAAATCATCAAAATCCCTCAATGCCAGATCCTCAATAGACTTTTCATTCACAACCGCAAAGAATTTTTTAATGGAGTCTTGATATTTTAAAATTGAGGCATCGCAAAGCTCGCCAGATATTCTAGCTTGCCTGAAACATTCTTCAATTAATTTTAAATTATCTATAGACATAAGTTAAATCTCCAATGAACTCATTCTTTTATCCATAAGCGTTGCGAATGAACCAATTCTCTTGTTATTCAATTCAAATAAAATCTCTTCGGGAATATCTTCTTTTGGATCATTTTTTAATCGATATGTAATTTGCTTGCGATGCTCTTCTGTGCCACCAAACAAGACCCATTCCCCATCTCTATAAACTTTTTTTTGGTCCTTACTCATAGGCATTCCCCAAAAAAATGCTACTAAAACAGGGTCAGCAACACTCATAACACCTGCAACATTAACTGCCATTCCCAATCTTTCTATAAACACTGAACCTTTTTTCCCACTTCCCATTGCTTCCATGACGGTATTTGCTTCCTCTTGAAGCAACAAATGGCTTACACCAGTTGCTAAAGTCATTTCTTTTAACATCTCCACACCCCCTTTCCATTCCCAGCTTTCTGCTGGTCAAAATAAATCTTAAACTGCGCTAATTTTTCTTTCATCTGATACGGTGTTGTTGCGATTGGGGCATATTCCTTTCCTTGTACATCTATTACTTGCTTTGCCATTTTCAGAGTATTATCAAACCCGAATTTTGAAATCATTTCTTCGCAAGCCTTTCGCGTAGTTTTATTTCCCCAATTAAGCATTGGATTTATCTGGTAAAAAACATCCATTATCTTTTCAACAGGATTAAGAACTTTTTCATTTTCATGTGAGCTGAGCTCACTAGTTATATTAACTTTATCTTTTTTAATTTTATCTAAACTCAACTTGCCTAATCTATTCTGCGTAGACACTTTGGAAACATTTTGTATACGCTCTGTATACGAACCATTTTTCTTTACCGCCAGCAAGCTCTTTTCATTTAAATATCTTGTTTCATGATATCTATCCTTAGCTATGCAGTTATGAAGTCGCCAATGCTTAATTACGCATACGCCATTTTCGAATATAATAAGAAATCTTTTTGCCACCAATATCTTGAAATCATCATCCTGTATCCCGACCATTCGCATTACTTTTTTTGGATTTGCAACGAAACCATCGTCATCAGCGCGCATCGCAAGGTGAAAATAGAGGAGCTGTGAGCTTTGTGACATATCAAGAAAAGCGTCAGTATCCACAATTTGCATAGAAAACATTCTTTTTGCTGCCATAAAATTTTTTGTTAAATAATTACAATTTATGCCTATTCAACGATCCGATTATTTCCAATTAATTCATTCATTTTACTTGCTTCAGCGGGCGTACAAACAGGCATAAATATTGCTGGATTTTCACCGGTAAACTCGACTCTCTTGTTATCCGTAAGCATTCCTTTAGATCTCGCTAGAAGTTCAAGTGCTTTTACAGCAGCATTTGCCATCCTATGATCATTCTTTCCTTTTTCAACATATTCCTTGGCATTTGAGATAACCCAAGCATCAGTAACGCAACTTTGCGAATATCTATGACTAATCTCTTCCATAATGTCAGCATGAGTCAGCAATCTAGACGCATTTCTTCTAGCACTCTCTCTTGTGGCATCTGGATATGCCTTCATGTAGGCATCAGTTCCATTACCCTCGTTCTTAATGAACTCAGAGATAAAATTCAACCATTGCAACTTCAGACCATTTCCTTTAGTTGGGTCAAATTTTTCCATCCCTTCTTTTTGTTTAGCATTTTTTAGAAACACACCCCTCTTTTTTTGACGCTTCTTGATGTTTTTTGTCTCCATATGGATGCATGTATAGATTATTAATTTTACTGGCTCAAATCGTAGATTACCCTCTGTTTTTTGTGCTCCTCAGAACTTTTATATCTGGTCTAGCTGCTCCAATATTTGCCTTTTATCCGATCGCGAATAATCATCCTTATCAACCAATTTTTGAAACCATCTATGAATAGTATCCTTTGAAAAATGTTGTTGTGTTATCGCTACAGCAAAACAAACAATTGAACTTAAATAGACATTTTTTGCATTGGTCTTAATAAAACGTTTTTCAAGTGATTTCATAAGCAAATAGTAAAAATAGTTAATTACATAACAAAAACAGGGCAAATAGAATATCTATTTGCCCTTAAAAACATAAAAACTCGAAGGTTAATATAGTGGCAAATAAACATAATAAATATACGCAGATATAAAATCCGAGGTATAAGTGTTTATGTTTATGCTCACAATATTATTCTTCGAGCTTCCAAAACTCAAAAATATTGTCGTACAGCTTTTAAGGCTGCATTAATTATTAGCCGTCATATGAGTAACCGGCGGAAACGCTAATTTTGAATGAACCAATATGTGCAATATACGCCCAAGAGAATTTCCTGTCAACTTTCTCTCAGGGATAGCGTTTCACTTTTGTGGACCTAGATTACAATTTTAAGTAATCAATTTCTTCAATGCTGCAGCCAGCCAGTTCGAGTGGAGCACTGCCATTTCTGT
>CAZAJN010000028.1:0-3224 GCA_964485555.1 uncultured Bdellovibrionales bacterium | reverse complement strand
AAACTGACTAACATATGGAGCGAATTGCTCGTCAAAGCGCCGGGTCATGCGATTAGCCATATCGAATCCTTTCTCATCAACAGGAATAAGATAAGTATCGGGAAAATATGTTCCTTCAATGTAGTCTATTCTATTTTTAGTGTATTCAGTATTCCATTTATCAAGTTCTTCATTGCTCCAACCAAATGTCTCTGCCAACTTTTCTCCAATTTGCTCTTTTCTATATCCTTCTGGAATAACAACCCATTTCATGTCAGGAGCTAATATGAGTTTTCCAGTCAGTTTCCAAGCACTCATATTTTTTGAAACATTGTAGCCTCCAGCATCGATGTTTCCTTTCTTGAAAAATCGAACAATCCTAAATGCAACCTTATTTCTTATTAGTCCCTGAGTTTTTAATTTGTCCAATGTTTGTGTATCGGTTTGATTGCGATTCACAATAAAAACCTTCTGTTCTTCCTGAGATTGAGGTGCACTGAAAAATAATCGATGCGTCAAAAATAGTCCTGCAGTGATAACAAGAGTTAATCCTAAAATAATGCCAAGTTTCTTTTTGGTTTCCATAAATTCTAAAGTATTTCTACCCACTTATCATCTATAAGTTTAAGTACAGACGTTCCACTAACTGGAATACCATCTTCATCAAAATATGTAACGTGAATTGTTGTCTCTGACGCAGAGCCTCCTGCAAGTCCTCTGGATTTATAATCACCTTTTCTTACGTATTCATATTCAATACTGCCATCTTCTTGAGGAATTTTAATCTCCCAAAGATAAAGACCTTGTTCATCTTCTAACTTACGAGCAGTCTCATATTTACTTTCCCCAACAATTTTTTCAAATAAAGATTGTACTTCTTCTGGAGTTGGAATGTGTTCAGGTTTTTCTTTTTCAATCTCCATCTCTTTTTCTGCATGCTTAACCTGTTCAATATTATTAGCACTTGGCATATCGTATCTTGACATAATTTTATATTTTCCAATAATTAACGTTGATTTTATTATATCATAGAAAAAGAGCCTCTGAGGAAATCCCCAAAGGCTCTGATTTTTGACTTGCCAATACTTTTATTAAACAGTCGGTGCATGTTTCATTTTGCATAACGAGTAGGATGAAGGCTGACGAGATAATCTCTTGCCTGCTTCATTCCGTGAGCCGTGGCAGTGGGGCTGTTGAGAATGCTCTCCAGCGTAGGAGGATTGCTTGCGACACGCATGGCAATTTCCCAGGGAGTTTCTTCAATCTGCCCAGAAATACGACCCAGCACTTCGATTGCCTTATCGTAGTTGCCTTCGGTCAACCCCTTTTCTACTTCCTTATATTCCTTGATTCTTTCTTCCGCTTCAGCCACAGCCTTTTCCATCTTCCTGCAGTCACGCCAACTGAAGCAGAAAACTCCATGCTTATGTCCTTGCATTTCCTGCTTACGGTCACGAATGGCATCTTCCGCCATCTTCCTGTTAGCCTCAAAACTCTTGAGAACCATTTCCACGACCTTGTCCATCACAGACCTCCTTTGAAGTGAAATATTGTTTGAATGACATATTTTTCGGACAGCCCTGTGTAATCAAGGATTGCAACTGTTCCTAAGAATACGACTGCGAGAATAACAGAGCCGAGCAGATAATAACAAAAGAAAATCATTGGGAAGGTATAGTGATCAGGGTATGCAACCTGCACTAACTTTCCGTCCACTTCCTTGTAGCCCATCATGTTGTTATATGCAGCTTCGTGAACTCTGGGAGCTACGATAACAGCCACACATATCATCATTGCCCAGAAAATAATCGTAGCAATCATTGCCTGCCTCCTTTCAGCTTTTCAGCTTGGGAATTTTTATCTTCCTAACTTCAATACCTTCATCATGCAGGTCTGCCACCAGAAATCCGCCACCGATTCCCATCATCCCACCAGGGGCAGGAATAATCGAAAGGTTAACAGATTTCCAGATGTGAGCATTGTTCCTGTTTTGACTGAAATAACTCCACACCGCATCAGCTTTGCCTGGAAAGAATTTGTTGAAGACTTGCTTCAATGGAATTTCCAACAGACGAGATGATGCAAGTTGGCAAAGAACTGGGTAAATTTTGTTCACCCACTGAGCGTGTTGATGCCCAGAAAATGTCCTTTCTATCTTGCCGAGATTACCCTTGAGAAATGGGAACATGGGAACGAGTGCGTCAGGGTCATGAAGCATGAGAACTACTTTTTGTCCTTGCTCAGTATAAGCAACCTCATCTTGATAAAATTCTTGTTGCAGTTTTCTCATTTTCATCAACGCCTCAGTGCCATTACTGAACAGTTCCAGGTCTGAACTTAGAACTACGAACTTGTATCTGCCCTCAGTGAAGGAATAATAAAGCTCGTTGAAATTCTCCTCAAACACCTGAATACTTTTTTCGCTTAAGCCACCTTCAGGGTCAGTGGAAAGCGGAAGGATGTAACCGAGCTCGTGACCACCAGCCATGTATTTCTTTGGTAGTCCAGCAAAGTACTCTTCCATCAATTTCTTGAACTTGTTGATGTGGTCAAGCGAGTCAGGACCGATAAGTCCTCTTTCGCCATAACCAGTCACGCTATCGCCACCGAAGAAAAGCAAATCGATACCACCAACCTTCCTCGTCTCTTCCAGTGAAAGGATAAACTTGCCCTCATTCTCTTTCATGCTCTTGGCAATTATCTTCTCACCCTTTGTATTCTTCCCAGCCAAATCCTTGTGAAGTGGGTCTTGGGATTCATACATATGAGAATCTGAAAGCATCGCCATTCTCTTTGCTCTTTTCATGTCCGTACCCTCCTTGGGATGTGTGATATATGTTTGTGAAATACTATTCAATTGTTAATAATACAACATCAAATAGTAGTACAAAACAAACAAAAAGTCAAGTTCAAATTGATATATGAAAAATGCTGAAAAACATGCCCATGAAACGACCTCGTTCCAGGGAGTTCGGCAAAAAAGTACTGCAGGGTCTAACATGGGCAACTTAGCCATATTTTTGCACAACAAAAAATCCACCTATGGATAGATGGAGTTTTAACCTACAGCGAGATGATACTATTGGCTTGTTACAGCCAATAATCACAAGCTATTGTGGTTAGTCCTCTTGGTATGTTTATCTGAATTTTTTGGTTTTACTCTAGTAAACTAGAGCAAACGACCCATAGAATTTGGTTAATGTCCGAAGACATCAACCGCACCTTAACTCCCTAGAAAGGAGGTG
>CAZAJN010000027.1:0-1751 GCA_964485555.1 uncultured Bdellovibrionales bacterium | reverse complement strand
TTTCCCCATATGTTGATATTTATCCTTGGCAGATAGCATACCATATCAGTATGACACTTGAGGATAAAATTATCAACTAATTTAGGGAGGAGACCTTAGTTCTATCTGAAACAATGGCTCTTTTGACTAACCACAACTTCAAGTTTTTAGAGGTTCCTTCCCATTTCCCAAATCGTACAATAGGAAAATCTAATGCAACTCCAATTTTAGCAATAAAAAGCCTATTGGATTTGGTGATAATTTGGTGGCATTATAAATTATGGAAAAAATAAAACTTTTAGTCTCGTTGGTCATTTTTGTACTGTGTTCTCTTTTCATGCTACTAACAAGATTCCCTCCGTTTACAGACGAAGCGATTTTTTTTGACATGGTTATTCGTTTATCTGATGGAGCTGGGCTAAGTTCGAGTCTTTTTCGTGATTTCATTCCAGGAGTTGATCAACAAGCGTACTGGTATCCACCTCTATATTTTTATTCGCTTGCTCCAGTTTTTAAGATATTTGGTGCAAATATAGTTGTGATGAGAATATTTTCTCTAGTAATTGCCTCAATTATCTTAATTCTAATTTATCAGATTACAAACAAGCTCTTCAACCATCGCTGGGCCGGGTTACTATCAATTTGGATCTTGATAATTGATCGCAATTTTCATGTAGGCGCAATGCTCGGCAGAATGGAATTTTTAGTAATTGGTTTTGGGTTGGGGGCAGTCTTATTACATCTTTATTATATCGAGAGAAAAACTCTTCTTTATAACCTATTAAGTGGTATTTGCGCCGCATTGGCACTGCTTACTCATCCTACAGCTGTTATCTTTATCGCTCCAATTGCTCTTAACTTATTACTGGACAAAGGTCAGCTGTGGAAAACAAAATTAACGAGAATAATATTATTTTTAATGCCTTCTATTCTTGGTCTGATCATATGGATATTCAATTTTTGGCATGACCGAGGTAGTTTTATACTTCAGAACCTTCTTCAAATCCACCGCAAACAGTTTATCGAAACCTATATTTGGCAAGTATTCAAATCGTTGTCAAATTTCGGAATGATATTTATTGGCATTGTGGCAATAACATATTTAATTTCAAATGTAGCTTACTCGTGGAGAATTATCTCGAATTGGAATGAAAGTTCGTCGCGCAAGAGACTACTTCTATTTTTGATTATTAGCAGCAGTATTATGCCAATCATGCTAAAAGAAATGTGGTATTTTGTATTTATTCCTCTCATCGGCTCCCTATCACTTACTGCAAATATGATTTGGTTTAGGAACAAGCAACCATATATTTTGATCATTGCGGGCTTGGCAATATTTCTATCCAACCTGTATTTGTTTTCCGACGCATTCAAACAACACTTTTTCCATAATAATGAGTATTATTCACTATCTCATCAAGTAGCTGATGTTTTACCTCTAAACGCGCGCGTTTTAATCAGTAGTTTGCCCGATCCATATTTTTATCTGTATGAAAATAGACCAGATCTTGATTTGAGAGAAACTCCAAACTCTCCTCCCCAAGAACCAATTGATGTGTCAGTTTATAATCTGATTCTTGGGCAAATTGATTATGTAATTTTGTCATATCTACCCAATCAACATCTGAATAAATATTATCAAGATAATTTTGATTCTGTGATTTTTAGCAATAGAAAAGTCAATGGATACTCATTGCAAGTAATAAAACTAAAACCAACTAAAGATAGGCTACAGCTTTCGCCAAATAATAATGAGGTGTGGAGTTATCCTT
>CAZAJN010000026.1:0-2989 GCA_964485555.1 uncultured Bdellovibrionales bacterium | reverse complement strand
CGGCGGGCAAGCCCTCTAAGTAGTTCGCGAAGGTGGAATATTTAGTCGGCAAACCCCCATAGTATAAAAGTCGCCTCAGCCTTGCAACAAGGCTGGTCCTGAGCTATAATGGATAAGTGCTAGTTTAGTTAAAAATAAACAAAAACATGACACTTAAATCATATCTGTGGGGAATGCGATCAGCTGCGCTCCTGTCGTTTGCAGTGTGGGTCTTGGTTTTGAAGCAAATAGATCCTGATTCATCGGGATTGGTTGGTAAGTTTCTTTTTTTTGCAGCAACATTTCTTTTTTTAGCTGGTTGGCTAATTCTTTTTTTTACCTGGCTAAGAAGAAAAATTGGTGGAGGGGAGGAGATGGCATTGGCTTATTTGGGGATGAGTTTCAGGCAGGGCATATTTATAGCGCTTTTGGCAACATTATTGCTGATAATGCAAAGTCTGCGAGTGCTCACTTGGTGGGACAGTATGCTGACAGTGGCAGGAATACTTTTATTGGAATTGTATTTCTTGACACGTAAATAAGATTAGTGGGGTTTAATTGGAAAGCATCCTACAAAAATACAAATCTTTTACAAAAGTACAAAAGTACAAAATTGTCACTGCTTGTTTTTTTGTATTTTTGTAATTTTGTATTTTATTTTGTAATTTTGTAGGGATAAAAATAATATTATGGCTAAAGAAAAAAATACAGGAAGTGAATATGGCGCGAAATCCATTCAGGTTTTGGAAGGTTTGGATCCAGTGAGAAAAAGGCCTGGAATGTATATCGGTGGAACTTCAACGGAAGGTCTGCATCATTTGATCTGGGAGGTTGTGAACAATTCAATCGATGAAGCGATGGCGGGACATGGAAATGACATCTTGGTTCAGCTTTTGCCTGATAACATTATTTCAGTCCGAGATTATGGTCGTGGAATTCCGGTAGAAATTCATCCTCAAACCAAAAAATCAACTTTGGAAACTGTTTTGACAGTTTTGCATGCTGGAGGAAAATTTGGAGGAGACGGATACAAGATTTCCGGAGGTCTTCATGGTGTGGGTGTCAGCGTCGTTAACGCGCTTTCATCTTGGACAAAAGTTGAAGTCTGCAGGGAAGGAAAAATCTGGGTTCAGGAATTCAAAAAAGGTATTCCGCAAGGCAATGTGAAAGCAATTGGAAAATCAGGCTACACCGGAACGACCATCACCTTTCAAGCTGATGGAGAAATTTTTCCTGAAATAAAATATAGCTGGACAAAGATTTTGGATTATGTTCGCCAGCAAGCATATTTGACCAAAGGTGTGAAAATCGTGGTGGAGGACAGACGTGAAGCAACTGCGCCTGAATTGGATTATAAAATCAGAAGACATGGATTTTATTTTGATGGAGGAATTGTTTCCTTTGTGAAATTCTTGAATCGTGGAAAGATAGTTAAGAACGATATCCCGGTTTATGTGGAGAAAAATGTCGATGATGTTGCTGTGGAAATTTCACTTCAATACACTGACGGGTATAAGGAGCATCTTTATTCTTTTGCAAACAATATTTTCACACCGGAAGGCGGAATGCATGTGACCGGTTTCAAGATGGCGCTCACGCGTGTTTTGAATGACTATGCCAAGAAAAACAATCTTATCAAGGAAAAGGATGGCGGGATGACCAGTGAAGACTTGAAGGAAGGTCTTACTGCTGTGGTCAGTGTCAAACTTCGCAATCCTCAATTTGAAGGCCAGACGAAATCCAAGCTCGGAAATGCTGAGGTGCGCGGGATTGTTTCAAGCATCACTTCTGAAGGGTTGGTTGAGTATTTGGAAAAAAATCCAAGCAATGCCAAAGCGATGATCGATAAATGTTTGCTTACTGTCCGCGCTAGGATTGCCGCCAGAGCTGCCAAAGACGCTGTTCTTCGCAAAGGCGCTTTGGAAGGAATGACATTGCCTGGGAAGCTTGCAGACTGCACAACTCGCAATGCCGAGCTTTCTGAATTATATATTGTAGAGGGAGACTCCGCTGGTGGAAGTGCCAAGCAAGGAAGAAACAGAATGTTTCAAGCCATCTTGCCACTTCGTGGAAAATTGGTGAATGTTGAGAAGACCAGTTTGGACAAGGTTGTAAAATCCGATACTCTGAAGCCGATCATTATTGCTCTGGGAACCGGAATTGGAGAAACATTCGATGTTTCAAAGCTTCGCTACGGTAAAATCATAATCATGGCCGATGCCGACGTCGATGGTTCCCATATTCGAGTGCTTCTTCTGACATTCTTTTATCGATACTTTGAAGATCTTATTACGAATGGACATATCTATATCGCGCAGCCGCCGCTATATAGGATTCAGAAAGGAAAAGATGTTCGCTGGGTTTATAATGATGAAGAAAAAGACAAAATTGTAGAAGAATTCCGATTGAAAGCTGTGGACAAGGCTTCTGACAAAGCTGCTGACAAAAAAGCTGCAGCCAAGAAGGTTGCTGAAGAAAATGGCGATGAACTTTCGCAAGAAGAGATCGAAGCTGAAGGCGGGGATGTTGAAAAAATTGCCGGAGTCACAATCCAACGCTATAAAGGTCTTGGAGAAATGAACCCGCAACAATTGTGGGACACAACCATGGATCCTGAACATCGCAAGATGATGAAAGTTGAAATCGAGGATGCTGAAGAAGCTGACAGGGTGTTTGATGTTTTGATGGGCAGTGATGTTGAACCTCGAAGACGCTTCATCCAGACTCATGCTAAGAGCGTGAAGAATTTGGATGTGTAAAAATAGTGTCATGTGTTTAGTGCAATGCAACATGTGAAAAACGAACCCATCTTATTGCTAAGATGGGTTTTGTTTTGTGAGTTAAAAATGATATAATGAGATAAATAGGGTCATACGCAATATATGGTTCCAACTATTTAGCATCAAGTGTTTTTTTTGTTTTCCTATTTCCTTTTTGAGCACGTCCTTGACCGAGATCTATGGTCAAGGACTCAAGAATTACTGTCGTAATTGTTGGCCAAAAAGAAAAC
>CAZAJN010000025.1:0-13486 GCA_964485555.1 uncultured Bdellovibrionales bacterium | reverse complement strand
GCCGCCTTAAGCTTTAGCGGTGGCGCAAAGATCTAGGCTCAGATTCCTCGATTTCATGGATCCTCCTACGGTCGGATTCACTTCACTCGGAATGACATATGGTGACAGTGATTTAGTTAACTCGGTATTAGCTAGCAACATTTTCAATATAAAAACTATTAACTCAATGTTAATAGTTTTTTGTTATTGAAAATTTTTGCCCCAAGCTTATCCTTTGAGGAGAAAATTGTGAATTGAAAATTATTTAGTTCCCCCATCTATAAACACTCACATTTCCCCTGACCGCAATGTCATTAACCTTAGTCATGTTTTCACGCATATATTCCCCAGCTTCATTGGAAACATATCTGTCGTCATTATCAGACAGAACGACCCAGCCACTTTTGTTTCCATCCACGATTTCCATAAGTTGGGAAAGAGAGAATTTTTCTTCAGAAAGCTCTCCGCCAAAATCATAAACTTTCACATCCTGACCACTCCAATAATAATTTCTGAAGTTTCTGGTGATCAAAACATCCCCTGCGATTTTCTTCTTTTTAAAATAAGTGAAGACGCTTCGGTAATTAGGATTTTCAGCTTCCGATGTCTGGTTATAGGCGTTGTTTTCTTGAAAAAAATATGCCCAATTGGGAAGTAGCACCAAGCAGAGCGCAACGGTGACAGCGAAAATTTTCTTTGGCTGAGAAACTGAAAGGTTCTTTTTGAAAAATCCAGCAACTGCATATATGCCGGATGCAACCAAAATGATGCCGAACGATTGAGCGAAGAAAATGTACTGCGGCCCAGCATTTCTGCGCCATAAGAAAACAGCCATCAAAAGTGGCACCAAAAATGAAACTGCGAGCCAAACAGCTTCATTGGAACGCTTCTTGTTTTTAGTCAAATATAGAATACCGCTAACCAGGAATATCAGCGCCAACAAAGGATGGGAATAATCAGTAGTTATGATCGAAAAATAACTATAGTTGTCATTGAAAAATTTTATCCCGGCCACATATTTCCCAATTTCCTCCGATGCGAAAGCAAACATCCCAAAAATGCCGACCACAATCGCAGCCAATGTGATAGTATATTTGTTAACAAAATTCTTCTTACGCGTCCTCACTGCCTGAATTGCCACATAGAAACCGAAGATGGCAGCCATACTTACTGTCAAATCATGAACCATCAAACTTACGATTCCTGTCGCGGCAGCTGGGATCGCATAAATTGGATCTATGGAAAACTTTTCGGAAATTTTCCTGAGCCAAGAGCATTTGCCTTCATATTTTCCTTCATAGAATTTGAAAGTCAGCCACGAGAAAAGCAAGAAAAGTGGAAAAAACATGGCATACATCCTGAGCCTGCGATCGAAATATATCCCACTGACACTGACTGCAAAAAGAAAAGCAGCCATAAGACCGATTTTATTTTTTTTAGTGAATGATCGGGCTACGAAGAAAATGAGTGCGACGCTAAAAACTCCCCACAGAGCACTGACAGCTCTCGCCACACTTTCTGTCGGTGCGAAAAATTTGAAAATCTGAGCAACCTGGATCTTATACAGCCAAGCTCTTTCATCTCTGGGCGCAAAAACATTGTCGTCATTCACTTTCCCATGATTGAAATCCCACGATTGCCAAGTTCCGGTTTGAGAATACGCATAGGAAGAATTGATGTCCAAAAACTCATCCGCCACAAAAGAAAGCTCGCCAAGCTTATAAAAACGCAAGAAACCACCAATCAAAACTATGATGATCAGCATGAGCCATACCTGCTTGATTTTTGACATTTGAAATTTTGAATTTATCATGGTTTAAAAATTGAAATTATTATCTTAAATCCAAATATCAAAATCCTAAAGAATTCTTTTGAGATATTTTAAAATTATGATTTATTTGGAATTTGTCATTTAGATTTTGGATTTTCTGAAACTTTCAATTTTAATTGAAAATTTCAGACCATGTATATCTTTCCGGCACTCCTGGTGTGCGACTCTTGGTTGTTTTCTTCTTTGGTTCAACTGCCTGCTGCTCAGCCACGATGGCACCTTCTTTGGGCGAAAGTCTGAAAACTGTCATGGTTCCGAAAACTTTCTTCTCCGCAATGTCAAAATTGTTCAAATATTTGCCGACTTTTTTGTCAGTTGAAGAATTTGTCACATATGCCGTGAAATAATTTCCCTTGCGATAAACCTTGGCGCCTCTCAAATCTTCATATGGAATTCCGCGCCTGCCGACATGATAGAGAATAGCGCGACGATAAAAAGGTTCACTGTTGAGATACACGATTGCGCCATTTTGCTCATGGAAACTTGCCATATAATCAGCCATGGCCAGCTGCTGCTCGAGAGTCACGCGGTTTCCTTCCTTAAGAATCCTGTCCGACTTCATTTCAACTTTTTCGTTGATAGCGCCGGAGAGCTGAGCAAATCTTTCCTTGCTTGCCAACAAGTTCAAAATAATCAAAAGCGCAACAATCGAAATTACTGCGATGTTTCCATGTTTGAATTTTTTCGCCGCCTCGAAAATCAAACCTAGCAGTAAAAATATTACTGGCACTAATAACAAGAAAAAGCGCGGAGCAAGATCAAAAGCCAGCGGGACATACAATCCGGAAACAAGCACCAACCAAATTCCAACCAACAAAAGCACGCTCTTACTGGTCTGGTTTTTTTCCTTCCAGAATCTTTGGATCAGCAAACCAATCCCTAATGTATACAGCACAAGCCCAACAATTCCCAGCCAAACATTTTTTTGACATTTTTCGCTGCACTTTATTTCAATGATGGATCCACCAGACCTGCTGAAATTGACCGAGGGCATTTCCGTTTGTTCTTGTCCAGAAATAAGAAGCATCGATCCCCTGGCTGATTCAGTGTAAGCTTCAAAAACCTTGTCCACCAAAGTATGGTTTTCACCTTTGCCTGATTTTTCCGTGATGGCTTTGAAGAATTCTTCCATATTTGCCCCACGTGTCTGGGCATCATTCAAAATTGCTGGCGAATACAAGAACAGAAAAATTGCCAGCGAGCCAACCCACGCTTTCCAACTTATCTTTGGCCTTTTTATTATCAAAAAAGCAACCATTGCCAATGGGAGCGAAAGAAATATCAGAAAATGAAGTTGGATGGCCAAAGCCAAAGCTCCTATTGAAACAACCAGCCAAATGCCGGGTTTTTTCTCCTGCCCGTCAACAGCTCTTAGCAAAGCATAGAAGGCCAGCAGCACAAAAAACGGAATGGCGTTCGGATTCCAAGCAAACCTTCCGTACATCACCAAGAAAATCGAAGTTGAAGATATGGCGGTCAAACCCAAAGACAGCCATCTGTCGAATATTCTTCTCAAAAACAAATACAGCAACGGAATCGCCAAAAATGAAAAAATCATGATAGGATATGCAATCCCTTGCGGAGTTTGCCCAAAAATCAAACCGCCCAAATATTGGAAATAATAGAAGGCGGGCCCCAGCCTCAAATATGTTCCGGCTGCTTTGGGTCCTAAAAGAGGAAGTTCTCCTGGCCCGTTTTCCAAAGCCAAATCCACCACCATGGCGTCGCGGGCTTGATCAAGTTCAAAATGCAGCCAAGGAGCAAAATTATACGCCCTTAAAAAAAATCCGATTGCTAAAACAAGGATGAAGGCAATGATGAACAGTTGTTTTTGATTTATTTTTGACACTTTCTTTTTTGTTTAGTTTATATTATATTTAAAGCATATCTTTGCATAATTATAAGATATTATTCGCTTATTTGCAACCACATATATGAAAAAAAATAAAACGTTTTCAGTCAAATCAAGTGGCGTTGCGACGGCGCTGATTTCCTTCTCGCTGGCTCTGAACATGGCGCTTCTGGCCAATCGCAAATCAAGCCTCTCTTTTTTTTCGGATTCGCAAAATCCAGACGTTTTTTATTTGATATTTGCCGCACTCATGGCAACGCTTCTGGGATTTTTTTTCAAACAGCACGGCAGAAAATTCAAATCCTTTGGCAAAAAGGTTTTAATGATGCTTTTCCCTTTCGAAATTGTCCTATTGCTCAGTCTTTTCTTGTTAAAGCCCGATCTGAGTGTTTTGTTTTTTCTTTTCGCCCAAATATATATTTTTATCGCGCTTTTTTTGATTATAAAAAAATTCAGCCATCATGGAGCGCTTCCCGTCGCAGCAAATAAAAAATTTTCCGATTGGCTAAGAACTCAAGGAAGAATGAATCTGGCGCTGGCGCTTCTTGCTATGATCGTCTTCCTATCTTTCGGAACTTTCCACATCACCAAATTTTCCGCTGTGGATGAGCCACTTTGGACATTTGATCGCATTCCAAGTTTCTGGAAAAATGTCAGCCAAATGAATTGGAACAAAACCAACATAAGTGATAAGCCAGGAATCAGCGTCGCTCTGATTTCAGGCGTGGGCTTGCTGAACGTTGACCCCAAACAATACGATCCCGATATCGCAGGATCCGAAAAACTTGATACGAAAAAAATGAACTTTGCACTGCGCTTTCCACTGCTTCTTTTTGCGACCTTTTCTTTGGCGCTCTTCTACTTTCTGATTGAGCGCCTATTGGGAGCCAGAACAGCCACACTCTCGATTGTTTTGATCGGCACATCCCCCATATTGGTCGGCATGAGCCGCATCATAAATCCTGATGCTCTGCTTTGGATTTTTGCACCACTTTCTCTTTTGAGTTTTCTGGTCTATCAAAAAAGACGCCGCTCTTTTTATCTGCACCTGACAGCTTTTTTGCTTGGCTTTTCCATCCTGACCAAATATGTTGCCAACATTCTCTACGTTTTCTTTTTTCTGATGCTCATTGCTGAATATGTCTTCAACCAAATCCGCTACCAAGAAATATCACTGCGACAATACATCCTTTGTTCACTCAGAGACTATGCCTTGATGATCACGATCTCGCTGGCAACTTTTTTCCTGTTTTATCCTGGAACATGGATGAGGCCGGACAGACTTTTTGAAGGAACAATCCTGAGTCAGGCTTTTGTTTCCACTTGGCCTATTTTTGCCTTGATTTTCATATTCGTCCTGATCGACACTTTTCTTTTCAAAAACACTTTCATCAAAAAATTCCTAGCCATTCTTGTGCAAAAGAGAAGATTTCTGGCAACATCATGTGGAGCACTCTTTTTGACCATCACGGCTTTCGTTTTTGCCAATGTCTGGGGCGACATGAAATTCTACGACTTCCAACAAATTCTAGCATCCCCTAAAACTTCCTACAAAGAAAATGGCTTTCTCGGATTTTTCATTTCCAATTTCTATCCTTTGCTTTTTGCTGTTTCTCCCCTCGCCCTTTTCGCATTCGTTTTCATGTTGATAAGGACATCTTGGCAATATGAAAAAATCAAAAACAAAGCTGGTCTTAATGTGGTTATTTTTCTTGCTCTTTTTATTTTTGCTTACTACCTGGGAACCACGGTCAATAATGTGGCAGCCATCAGTCGTTATCAGATCATGCTCTATCCGCTGCTTTTGATCATCTCAGCGATCGGTTTTTCAGAAATGTATAAGATCATGGAAAAAAAATATGCTCTGGAGAAATTTTGGTTTCATTTTCTGACATTTTTGATCCTAGCAATATCAACCTGTTCTCTATATTCTTCCAAACCTTTCTATTTGAGCTACGCTTCTTGGCTTTTGCCAAATGAGAATTATATCGACCTCAAGGATATGGGGCCAGGCTCCTATGAGGTGGCTCAATATCTAAACTCCCTTCCTGACGCTGAAAAACTCACAATTTGGACGGATAAAACTGGTGTCTGCACATTCTTCAAAGGATCATGCTATGGCGATCTTTCTTATGCAGAGCTTGAAGGAGTGAGTCTTGATTATGTAGCCGTTTCTTGGGGCAGAAAATCGCGCACCACCAACATGGTAAGAAGCCAAGGAAGGTTGGCCACCCACGAAGTTTTCAATTTTGCCAAATATTACGACCAGCAAGAAAACATTGTTTTTGAAATTTTGGTCGGAAACAGACCGTCGCAATATATAAAATTAATTAAGGTGAGATAAGAATATTCATAAGAAAACTTAGGCATTTATTTCATGCAAGTATGTTTTTTGCGGCTTCCGCATGGAGCGAAGCGGAATGAAAGGCAAGCAAAAAACATACTTGCATGAAAGTGCACGAGCCATAAAAACCAATGATAAAAGACAAAGTAATCATATTTTCATTCCTTCTTATTTCAGTGATGTCATTTTTCGCTTTCGGACTGTTCCACCTGGCTCAATTCGAAACTACTGATGAACATCTTTGGAAATACGGGCGCATCAAACAATATTGGCAAGCCATCGGAAACCAGAATTGGGAAAAAACCTATATCAATGATAAGCCCGGGGTGACAGTAGCCCTTATTTCAGGATTAGGCCTGCTCAAATATCCTGATCCGGAAAAAAATCAAACCATCGTAGTCAATGATCCAGGCATGGCTGGCGTTTTTGAAAAATATGACACAATCAAACTTGAAAAAATAAACTTGGCTTTCAGACTTCCAATTCTTCTGTTCTCCACTCTTTCTTTGCTACTCTTTTTTTGGCTGTTTCACAAAACATTCAATTCGCTTTGGAAATCGTTGGCGGCCACCATGCTCATTGCTTTCAATCCCATCTTGCTCGGCATCTCACAGATCATCAATCCTGACAGTTTCTTCTGGATCTTTGGAGGACTTTCCATGCTTTCCTATCTCGCTTTCTTGAATGCCAAGCAAAAGAAATTTCTGATTCTTTGCGGGATCCTGACCGGATTCGCCTTGCTTTCCAAATACACAGCCTTCATGTTGTTTTTGTTTTATGCTCTGGCGGAAATATCAAAAATCATATTCCAAGAGCCATCGGAAGCTGAAAAAATTGATTGGAGAAAACTCGAATCAATCGCTTTCAACATTTTGACAACTTTTGCCATCTCAATCAGTGTTTTCTCCCTTCTTCTTCCTGCTGTTTTCATTCATCCTGAATATCTCTTCAAGGGCATCAGTCAATTCTTGAACCCCAAGAGCATTCTTTTGCTGTTTGCTGTTTTTGGAGCATTCGCAGCTTTGATCAATTATCGCAAAAATGTGGTTGGAAAATTCAGCGCCACCATTGCCGGAAAACGTCATTTGATCGCAGGATTTGTTTGCGGACTTTTTCTGCTGCTCATCCTGGCTTCTCTTGCCAATGTCTGGACCGGTCAAAACATGGCCCGAGTGGACGCTCTTCGCGATGCAGCCTATGCCAATGAACCAAAGGAATTCAATTTCAAACCGCTCCTAGACAAGCAGAGCAACGTGATCTCCAAAAACGTCGAGCTTTTCATAATGGAAGCCTATCCTTTCATTTTTTCCATCAAGCCATTTTTCTTCATCTTCATCCTCCTTCTCACCGTCAGATCATTTGCCAAAAAGATTTCGGATGAAAATGCGGCTATTGCTTTTCCAATCCTTTCGTTCTCACTTTTGTATTTTGTTTCCACCATATTTGCAGGAATTGTGACCAATGTCCGCTATTCCATTTTGCTCTATCCTCTTTTCGCAATGCTGGGCGTCGCTGCTATCAGCGAAATAGGCAGGAAGTTCAAAATCAAAGATGCTAAAATCTTTCTGATAGCATCCATCTTGATAGCCTTGCTCGGATTTTCCACTCTCTGGTCGCTTCGTCCGTTCTATTTCAGCTATGCGAATTTACTCTTGCCGGAAAAATTTTCAATCCATGATTCTTGGGGTCACGGATCATATGAAGCAGCTCAATATCTCAATTCCTTGCCTGATTCAAAAAATCTCATCATCTGGTCCAACAGTGACACCGCTTGCCGCTTCTTTGAAGGCAAATGTCTCAGAAGCCGCAAGATAGATCTGTCGAAAGTCAAACCTGATTATTTTGTCATTTCCAAACGCGGAGAACTCAAACTCAGCAACAGGTTTGTCTTGAACAATAATCCATTTCCAGAAAAAGACAGCGACTACTATTTCAAGAAATTAAAAACGGATTTTGAATGGCAACTATTGATCGATGATCGCGAAGACAACTATGTCAAAATATTAAAATTTGAAAAATAACCCATGAAATCAAACATCGCAAAATCAATTTCCTTTCTCAAAAAAAACAAAATTGCTCTCATGCTGACTGCGATCATATTGATCGGAGCATATCTGCGACTCAGTGATTTTTCAAATCTCGCGCGCTTCAATGCCGACCAAGTCAGGGACGCTAAAGTTGTTGATGCCATGTTCGAAGGACAATTTCCACTCTTGGGACCAAAGGCCGGCGGCACCACATTTAAACTTGGGCCAGCCTTCTATTATCTGGAATTTGCCTCCGGCCTTGTCTTTGGAAACTCGCCAGAAGGAATTGCGGTCATTGTTCCGATCTTGAGTGTCGCCTCCATATTTATTCTTTTTTTACTGCTAAGATTTTATTTTTCTGCCAATATCTCCTTGCTTTTAGTATTTCTATATTCAACATCTTATTACGCCATCCGCTACACACGCTTCGCTTGGAACCCAAATGCTATTCCCTTTTTTCTTTTCACTTTTTTCTGGGCAATACTCAGGATTCTTGAGACAGAAAAAAACAAACGCCTTAAATGGAACATCTCGCTTGGGGTTATCATGGGAATTTCCATGCAGCTTCACACCACGCTTCTTGTGCTCATGCCAGCAATTTTCCTGGGTGCACAGCTTCATACATTTCTTAAAGAAAAAGAGATTCGGGTTCGCAATTTCCTGTTGACGATTTTCATCATAATCCTCCTTCATATTCCGTTTTTTGCTTATGACATTCAAAACGATGGCGAGAACATGAAATCATTCTTTACTGGAGCTCTAACTAAAACTGAAAAAAATTCATCTACTATAAATAACGCCTTACTTGATGGGCAATTTTTCATTCAAGGAAGTGCTTACGTCCTATCGGGGCAAGAACCAGAAAAAAACTGGCTGAGGCCATTCAAATTAATGTCATCAAGAAATATTCCGGAAATAATATTATTTATTTCAGGAATAGCCTTTTTTCTTTCAGGAACATTACTTTTAATCACAAAAGTGAAGCAGCTCAAGGATTCCAAACGTGGAAAGCTCCTGGGACTCACAGCGCTGATGACGATATTTTCATTTATCTTGTTTTTTCCAATCGCTAATGAACTCAACTTGAGATTTTTCATGGTGATCATCTTCCTTCCGTTTATTTTCTTTGGATTGATAGCGGAATTCGTATTGGAAAAAATTAAGAACAAGAAATCAGTTTGGGCTGTTTTGATCTTACTGGCACTACTTTTGTCTGCTTTGAATATTTATTCCTACCATAAGACTTATGATCTGGACAATTACCAAGCCAAGGAAAGTGTCTACGGTGGAATAAGTCTGGGGGAAGCGCGAAAAATTCAGGGTTTCATCACCAAAGGAATAGCTGGGAATCCATCCGCCAAAGGTTATTATTTAGAAAAATTCGAGTTTGAGCGTTCAATCAAATATTTCAATGAAAAAGATGGTTTAGAAATCAAAGAATTTAAGAATGAAATTTTCTCCGATGAGATACTGTTCGTGATTATTAAAAAAACAGAACTTGAAACTTATCACTATCCATCATCCAGATTTGACCTCATTGACAAAGACACCTTCTCGAGATTTACTGTTCTAGCACTCAAAGCAAGGGATATAGGGACTGAAGATTCCTGCAGAATAGGATTCATCACTGACATCCATGCCTCTTATTCCAAATCCAGTGAAAATTTCATACGCAAAGAATCATCTCTGCCATTGGAAGCTTTCGCGGAGAAAATGAACAAACAATTCAAGCCGGACTTTGTCGTTCAAGGCGGTGACATGATTGATGGACGTGAAAAAAGCAAAGACACGGCAAGACTCGTGCTCGATTCAACTATTAGATATTTTTCCAAGATTGATTCCCCCACTTTGCATGTAATGGGAAACCACGAGACACGATCAGGCGGAGTCACTCTCAAGCAATGGCTGGACATGACCGGCAACACTTCCACGTATTATGCCAGAGATTGCAAAGATACAAAGATCATAATATTGGACGGAACAGACACGACCAAAGATGACTACTATGCTCTTTCTGAGAAACAGATGGATTGGCTTGGACAGATTCTGGAATCCTCAAGAGGTATGAAAAAAATAGTTTTTCTGCACGAACCATTGATAACCAGGGCTGAAATGAGCTCTGATTTAAAATTTGAAAAAGAGTTTGATCCTATACAATCCGCAAAAATCAAGAAACTGTTTGAAAACAACGGGGTTTCGATGATCATTTCCGGACACAATGAGTTTCTGTATCGAAAAAATGAAAACAACCTGATCCATCAAGCCTTGCCTGGCATATTCAAAAGCAAAGATGAAAAAATATCATGGTATCATTCCTTTTATGAAATAACCACTACTGAGGGTTCTCCTGTAAAAATGTACTACAAGAAAAATACCAATGAAAAAACCTACCAGACATTAGCAATTCCATCCGAAGATTTTGACAAGATCATCAAATGATCTTTGCAATTATACCGAATCAACTTGATTAGTGATACCATGTCATTTCGAGTGAAACGAAGCACCCGCTTCGCGAGCATAAACTCCATGGAGAAATCTGAGTTCAGTTCCCTGCGCCACCGCTAAAGCTTAAGGCGGCACGCGGTCGACTTCGCTTCGACCTATCGGTCTCAGCTACGCTCGGGATGACACGTGATAATACTAGAGATTCAGTTAATTTGGTATTACTCTTTTTTCTTGCTTTTCAAATACGCGGGCAAGGCTGAAAAGCTTACGCTCATCTGAAGTGCGCGACTGACAAGCGCGACTGTCACCACGGCGCTGGCTGGAACTCCGAAAAATCCAAAGAATGTCACATAGGCCCATTCCTTGACACCTATGTTGTTGATGCTGATCGGCAATGCTGTGATGATACTGATAAGGAAAATTACAGACAGATATTGCATCAATCCTATTTCGATTCCCAGTCCCAGAAAAAGAATCCCGTTCACCAGCGCCAAGCCAACCAAGCTGAAGAGAATGGAAATGCCGATCGCTTTCAGATATGCTCCACCCTGGCGGTATTGCAAAAACTCGCTGGCAAACTGTTGCACAAATTTTGGAAATTTGTTGGCAATTTTTTTCCAAAAAGAAAACCTGACGGCGATTCCAAGAAAAATAATGGCGTGCATCAAAAGAAGCACCGCGACAACGGCCGACTTGAGCTCGCTATGTCGCGAAATTTCATCCCACTGAAAAATTGCGACCAACCCGGTCAAGAGCATGACGGAAAAAAGACCGGTAAACCTGTCAAAAACAACACTGGAAGCCACCGACGCATATCGCCTGTCATTATTTTTTCCCACTTGATAAGTGCGATAGGTGTCGCCACCGATAGTCGACGGCATGAAATTATTGATGAACGCCCCAGTCAGATACAATTGAAAACTTTCTTTCAGACTTATCGCAATTTCCTTATGAGCCAACAGCATCTTCCATTTCCAGGCAGAAATAACCATGCCCGCAAGCAAAACAGCCACATAGGCAACCACGTGGAAAATTGAAATTTTCTGCACATGGCCGATAACCTCACCCCAATTCGTCTCCAGCACCAGCCAAACGACGAAAGCTAAACTGATGAGCAATTTGCTAACAAATTTAGCTGTTTTTTTATAATCAATTTTCATAAAAGGTAGGTGATTTTTTATTCATCTCCAGTCATCGGTCATTCTCTTGCTTGTTCCGATTACTAGTTACTATTGTTTCTAGTTACTGATTACTAGTTACTGATTACTGATTACTTAAGTATTATTCTTCTCTCATCCTCCTTAAATTTGAAATTTTCTTGTACATGGCAACATATTCCCCCGCAACATTTCCCCAACTCAATGTCTCGGCCAATTTTCGACTTTCCAGGCTCATGGCATTCTTAAGATTTCTATCAAGTATCAATCTTTCTATCTTATCAGCAATATCGTCAGCATCTTTCATCCTGACCACGAGACCATTCAAGCCGTCAGTCAAAAGCTCTTTGGTTCCACCCGTTTCCGTCGCCACCACCGGAAGTCCACATGCCAAAGCTTCCAACATGACATTGCTCATTCCTTCATTAAGCGAAGGCAAAACGAAAACGTCAGCGCGCTGATAATATGGCAGGAGCTTGTCATGCGAAACAATGCCAGCAAATTCCACCTTGTCTTTCAGGTCCAGTCCTTGCACCAAATCTTCCAAAGATTTTTTTTCATTTCCGTCGCCGACAATCAACAGGCGCATATTCTCATAGCGGCCCGAAAGGATTTTGAAAGCTTGGATAAGAAATCTGATCCCCTTTCGCGGAGTCACCCTTGAAACGCAAATGATTGTGAATTGTTCAGAATTCAAATTTTCAACTTGCGGGAAAAATTCATTCACGGCGATGCCGTTATAGACAACTCCAATTTCTTTTTTCGTGCCAGATCGAAGTGCCAACTCTTTTAGTCCTTGACTATTGGCTACCACGAATTCCGCGCCTTTCCAGATTCTCAAAATTGTCGGAGTCACCCAACGATAAAGTCCGACGAACCTTTCGCTATATCCCGGCACGTCGCTTCCTCTCAATGAAATTATGTACGGAAGTCCAAATTCCCACTTGAGCAGCATCGAAATAAATCCGCAAGGCACTGAAAAAAATGAATGCGTCAGGTCATAGCTGTTTTTTTTGGCCAACTTTCTGGCAAACCAAAATGCCTTCCAAGTGTACGCGATCAATTCCTGCTTGGTTTGATAGTGGATATTATCAGCGTTCTTGCCGATCGGAAGCCTATGAATGGTGACGTTCTCGCCCATTTTCAATTGGTGATATTGTCCGTCAATCGAAGCAGTCACAAAATCGACCTGGATTTCAGGATTTTTCGCATATTCGGAAAGCAAATAAAAAGAAGCATTCCCCGCCCCTCCCCCCAACGGAGGAAATTCGTAGTTAAAAAAGAGAATTTTCATAGTTTAGTCTTTAAAGCTAAAAATCCTTAAAGTCCGCAAGCCACCCAATATTAAATCATCCTTGCATTTTTTTGACTTGATGAACCTGATGGACTTGATGGACTCTTTGCATTTATTCTATCACCTTTTCTTCCCTTTCTCAAGCGCCAAACAGCCCCATGCTTGACAATAAGGCGAAAAGCGAGTATAATAGACAGAACACTTAGTACATTAAATTGAATGAGTAAATAACTTGGGGAGGAACGAATGTCACTGAACAATGCAAATGTTATCAACCATCTACCAATGAAGTCACGGGTAGCAATATCGAATGTGACAGTCATTGTAGGCAAACGGATGGCTGGCAAAAAAAACAAACGGCACCGCCCTGGAGAAATTGTCTCATGCATCACTTTGCATCCTGTTAATGTCCCCAAGTGGGGAAAAAAATTCTTACTGAATGAACTCAAAATTCAGCATGGGTTCATTTTTTCACTATCGGGGAACATGCTTGTTGCGAAAAATCCAACAAGAAAACTTCCTCGCCAGAAATTCTAGAGACTAAAAGCGACCCCCCC
>CAZAJN010000024.1:0-8023 GCA_964485555.1 uncultured Bdellovibrionales bacterium | reverse complement strand
GCAGTATCAGCCATACCTTTTCGAGCTCCATGAGTTGAAATGAAATATTCCAAAACGTTGAAACCTTCTTTGAAGGAGCTTTTTACTGGAAGTTCAATTGTTTCTCCAGTCGGTCCAGCCACAAGTCCCTTCATACCCATCATCTGCACCACTACTGATTCAGATCCTCGAGCTTTTGAATGAACCATGGTATACACAGATCCTTCCTTATCAAGCGATGCCTTAACATCGTCAGCAATAATATTTTTTGTGCGGTTCCAAATTTCAATCACGCGATTCTTTCTTTCTTCTTCTGTCAAAAGACCCATTGCATATTGTCCATTGATCGTGGAAACTTCACCTTCAGCTTTGATCATGGCATCTTTTTTCACAGGTGACTGCTTAAGGTCATCCATTCCCCAACTGATACCAGATTTTCCAGCCATTTTAAATCCAAGAGATTTGATGCGGTCAATGAAAGCTGCTGTTTCCTCCTGTCCCTTCATGCGAAGCATCTTAGCAACCAATTGGTCTATTTCTTTCTTAGTCATTTCCTCATTGATGAAGCGCAATTCTTCAGGCAAGATGTCATTAAGCATGATGCGTCCAACTGAAGTGTCCAAAACTCCGAAACCTTCAACATCAACCTTGATCTTAGCATTAACTGCAACGAATCCTAGTTGATATGCCAGGAGCGCTTCTTCGATTGAAGCGAAGATCTTTCCTTCTCCGGTCATTCCAGATTTGAGATGAGTGATGAAATAAATTCCGAGCACGATATCTTTAGAAGGAACTGCGATTGGAACCCCAGAAGCAGGTTTCAGAAGATTCTTGGATGAAAGCATGATGTTTGCGCTTTCCTCGCGAGCTTGATCTGTAAGAGGAACATGCACAGCCATCTGGTCACCATCAAAGTCAGCGTTGAACGCTGCACAAACCATAGGATGAACCTGAATAGCTTTACCTTCAATAAGCACGGGTTGGAAAGCTTGAATAGACAAACGATGCAAAGTAGGTGCGCGGTTCAAGAGAACATAGTGATGTTCAATGATTTGATCCAAAATTTCGTACGCTTCTTCAGCTTCTGCGTCAACCATTCTTCCAGCTGTTCTGACATTGTGAGCGTATTCTTTTTCAATCAGTTTGTTGATGATGAACGGCTTGAAAAGCTCCAAAGCCATCTTCTTAGGAAGACCAGCTTGATGAAGTTTAAGTTGTGGTCCAACCACAATAACAGATCGTCCGGAATAGTCCACGCGTTTTCCCAAAAGGTTTTGTCGGAAACGTCCTTGCTTTCCCTTCAGTGCATCAGCCAATGAGCGAAGAGGTCTTCTCTGTCCTGTTGAAGCAGCAACAGAAGATTGTCCTTTGCGAGCAGAGTTGTCGAAAAGTGCGTCCACCGCTTCCTGCAGCATGCGTTTTTCATTTCGGGTAATAACTTCAGGAGCTCCAAGATCAATCAATTTTTTCAAACGATTGTTCCTGTTGATGATTCGGCGATAAAGATCGTTCAGATCCGAAGTAGCAAAACGTCCTCCATCAAGAGCAACCATTGGGCGAAGATCTGGTGGAATAACTGGGATAGCAGTCGGTAGCATCCATTCGAGTTTCAATTTAGCCTTCTTGAATCCCTGGAACAATTTCATTCTTTTGAAAAGTTTTTTCTTGTCTGCAGTATCTTCATTTTCCAATTCTTTTTTGACATGCTTGATCATCTTTTCGATGTCCATGTTTTCAAGAACTGAACGAACTGCTTCAGCTCCGATTCCAGCAGAGAAAACCTGACCGAATCGTGAAGAAAGGTTGAAATATTCAAGTTCAGAAAGAACCTGCATAGGTTTCAAATTTTTCAAATCATCTTTGACAGATTTATATTGGTCACGAAGTTCATCAAGCATGGTTTCCACCCCTCGTTCGTTTTCAGTTTTTCCAGCTTTGATTTCTTTCTGCTTAGCTTTGTACTCCTGTTCAAGTTGATCAACCACTCGGTCGCGAACTTCCTCGTTGACCTCTTTGATGATGTAGGCTGAAAAATAGATGACTTTTTCAAGATCCTGCACACCGATTCCAAGTGCGCTTCCAATCTTGGAAGGCACACCGCGAAGAAACCAGATGTGAGAAACAGGCACAGCCAATTTGATGTGTCCCATTCGTTCTCGACGAACGATTGAGCGAGTCACTTCAACTCCGCACTTGTCGCAAACGATTCCCTTATATCTGATCCTTTTGTATTTTCCGCAATAACACTCCCAATCTTTGGAAGGTCCGAATATTTTTTCACAAAACAAACCATCTTTTTCATATCGCTGGGTGCGATAGTTGATTGTTTCCGGTTTGGTAATTTCACCGTGAGACCAATTCATGATGCTGTCCGGGCTGGCGAGTCTGAGTCGGACGCTATTGAAATCGCTCACCTTTGTAATGTTTTCCATAGATTTTTTTTATAAGAAGTTTACCTGCCTGCCGGCAGGCAGGTTACAAAGTTTAAATTAAATTTGATCAACGTCTGCGTCCAAAGCGCTCTCAGTGTACACGCTTTCCTCCTTGTCATCATCGTCATCTTTCATTTTTGAATCAACCAATTCCACATCCAAGCACAAACCTTTGAGCTCATTTACGAGCACATGGAATGAAGCAGGAATGTTTGGGCTTTTGATTTTTTCTCCTTTGATGATTGACTCGTATGCCTTGCTTCGTCCTAACACGTCATCAGATTTAATTGTGAGCATTTCTTGCAATGTGTAAGCAGCTCCATAACCCTCAAGAGCCCAAACTTCCATTTCTCCAAAACGCTGACCTCCGAACTGCGCCTTACCTCCAAGCGGTTGCTGAGTGATAAGTGAGTATGGTCCTATTGAGCGCATGTGCAATTTGTCTTCAACCAAATGGTTAAGTTTCATTACATACATGACACCAACGGTCGTTTCATTGTCAAAGAGTTCTCCGGTCTTTCCGTCGATAAGTCTGATTTTCCCACTTTCTGGAAGACCAGCTGCGCGAAGTTCTCCTTTGATGTCTTCTTCAGTGATTCCGTCCAACGCTGGGGTAGCCGCTTTGTATCCAAGCTCGCGAGCAGCCCAACCAAGATGGGTTTCCAAAATCTGTCCGATGTTCATACGGGAAATAACACCCAGTGGGTTCAAGATGACATCAATCGGGGTTCCATCTGGAAGGTATGGCATGTCTTCTACTGGTGCGATGCGGGAAATGACACCCTTGTTTCCATGTCGTCCAGCAAGCTTGTCTCCAACTGAAACTTTTCGAAGTTGAGCAACTGAAACTTGAATCTGTTTGATGACACCCGTTGAAAGTTTGTCACCTTGTTCTCTGGAAAGAATTTTGATATCAACAACTTTTCCGTGTTCACCATGTGGAAGATAGAGTGAAGAATCCTTCACGTCTTTTGATTTCTCTCCGAAAATTGCGCGAAGCAATCTTTCCTCTGGGGTAAGATCTCCCTCACCTTTCGGTGTAATTTTTCCGCACAAAATATCCCCTGAAGAAACTTCAGCTCCGATGCGGATGATACCAGTTTCATCAAGATTTTTTAGTCTTTCTTCTCCAATATTAGGAATGTCTCGAGTCACAACCTCCGGCCCAAGCTTTGTGTCTCGCACGTCGATTGAGAAATCTTCAATATGGATCGAACTGTACCAATCTTCTTTCAAAAGTCTTTCGGAAAGGATGATGGCATCTTCAAAGTTGTAACCGTCCCATGGAATGAAAGCAACCAGTGGGTTTTGACCAAGAGCCAGTTCTCCGTTTTCAGTCGCAGCTCCATCAGCCAAAAGATCACCTTTTTTCACCATCTGTCCTTTTTCCACACGTGGAAGCTGACTCATTGAAGTGAAAGCATTTGATTTCACGAAACTTTGCAATCTATATTCTCTTTTGAAACTATCTTTCTTTGATCCAATTGGTGCAGCCTCTTTGACAGTAACGTGCGCTCCATCAACTTCAACCACTTCTCCATCATTAAGAGCCAAAACAACTTGTCCACTGTCAGCTGCAGCTTTGTCTTCGATACCAGTTCCTACAAAAGGAGCTTGTGGCACGATGCAAGGCACAGCCTGACGTTGCATGTTTGAACCCATCAAAGCTCGGTTGGCATCATCATGCTCCAAAAATGGAATAAGTGATGTGGCAACAGAGATGCATTGTTTTGCACTAACATCCATGAAGTCCAGCTTGTCGGCTTCAATCATTTCAGGATGTCCTTTCACGCGAGCTTCAACCAAATGATCCACAATGTTTCTGTGCTCATCAGTCTTAACACGCGCATGTGTAATGATCGCGCGATCTTCCACAGTCGCATTGACATATTCAATATCATCAGAAATATAAGGTTTGATTTGAATGGTCTTAGCAGGAGTCTTAGCAATTTTCTTTGCCATTTCAGCGTCAATAAAATCTCCAATTTTTCCAACTCCAGCCACATCTTCATTCAACACTCTGTTTTCCAAAAGTTCAGCCTTATTGTCAATAACTTTATGAAGCTTGATGTAAGGCGTTTCCAAGAAACCGAAATCATTGATGCGAGCATATGAAGCCATGTGCCCTACCAAACCAATGTTTGGACCTTCAGGAGTTTCAATCGGACAAATTCTTCCGTAATGTGAATGATGCACATCGCGAACTTCAAAGCCTGCGCGCTCTCTGGTGAGGCCTCCTGGTCCCATCGCTGAAAGACGACGCTTATGTTCAAGTTCAGCCAATGGATTCACTTGATCCATGAACTGTGAAAGTTGAGAACTTGAGAAAAATTCTTTGATAGCGGCAGCTACTGGACGTGAGTTGATAAGTTGTCCTGGAACAACTGTTTCAATGTCGCAGGTGCTCATTCTATCTTTGATGTTTCTGCTCATGCGAGCCATACCGATGCGAAGTTTGTTTTGAACAAGTTCGCCAACTCCTCTCACGCGTCTGTTTCCAAGATGATCGATATCATCAGCGATTGCCTGAGGATCATTGTTGAGTCGGATAATTTCTTTGATGATCAAAAGAAGATCTTCAACCAAAAGCACACGATTCTCTTCTGTGTCAGCTCGGTCAATTTCCAAGCGTTGATTCATGCGATAACGTCCAACTGATCCGAAATCATATTTTTCAAAATTGAAAAACATTCCATTGACCAATTGCTTGGCATTTTCTGCTGTTGCCAAATCACCCGGTCGGATTCTTTTGTATATTTCCTTATATCCTTCAGCCTGACTCTTGGTGATGTCTTTAGCCAAGGATTCTTCTATATATTTAATTTCGCCGTTGTCAGCTCCATCAAAAGCAGCCAAAATCTCTTCATTTTTTTCCATTCCGAAAGCGCGAAGAAGAGCGGTGACAGGAATTTTTCTTTTGCGATCAATGCGTACATGCAAAACACCGGAAAGATCAGTGTCAATTTCAATCCATGCTCCACGATTAGGAATAAGTTTAGCTCCGAAAAGTTTTTTTCCTTTCTGATATTCCATGGTGAAGAAAACTCCTGAAGAACGGATGAGTTGAGAAACAACCACGCGCTCCACACCATTGATAATGAAAGTTCCACGGGGAGTCATGACTGGAAAGTCTCCAAGATAAATTTCTTGTTCCTTAATTTCTCCCGTTTTCTTGATCACTAAACGCGCCTTTGCTCGAAGAGGCGCTTCATAGGATGCATTTTTGTTCTTGGCGGTCAGCTCGTCTGTTTTTGGCTCGTCAAGATAATAGTCTGTGAGCGAAAGCTCCAAGTCTTTACCGGTAAAATCATTGATCGGATTCACTTCATCGAACAATTCCCTAAGGCCTTTGTCCAAAAACCATTGATAAGCATCGATCTGCGCTTCAATCAGGTTAGGCAATGAAACCACCAACTGCTTCTTGAAAAACTTTCTCTTAGTCAAGGACGAGGTCGCTGCGTAAGTCTCCCTCACCTTTAGGACTTTCTTTTCTTTTACCATAAAAACAACTCTCACTAGTTCTTTTCGGATTCGCATTTATTTCAATACGACTAGAAAAGCTCGGTAGCGAGTTTTTGGTTAAGACTATTTAATTAAGTTGTATGTTTAGTCATTTTTAGCTTTGACAAAAAGCGCCATTTTAAAGCAATAAAATGCCTCAAACTGGCAAAAAAGATTGTGCACTGTTTTCACCCAAAAACAATGCAAAAAGTAGAAGTTCTTTCCTAAATCATGAATGTATACAAAAGCTAACACATATCAGAAAATGTGTCAAGTAAGGCAAGAAATGACATTTGTCTTATTTTGTATATCTGTCACGAACTTCTTTATCAATCAATCCGGCATTGAAATATTCCTTGACCAAAGCGCTTATCTTGCGAGGATGAGCCTTGTTGTCTTTTTCGAATTTTGTCAGATATTTCTCAATAAACTTCCTTATTTTGCCATCTTCCAGAACTTCTTGCGGCTTTATGAAGCCCGCTTTTTCATATTCTCCAATTTTTTTTGCAGCTTCAATTGGATGATCTTTTTTCCTGACTATCAATTCCAAAATATACCGCCTGACAACATCTTTCACCTTTTCTAATGTTTTGAAGCTTTTCCCATCCACCAATCCTGCTAACGCAAATTCATATATTTTTCGTTCCACATCATGCGGATCTTGAACATTTTCCTTGATGAAATTTATAAGATCAGTGGCAATTGCCAATCGCAAGCCGGCAAAACCTCGAATTTCCTGATAGATGAAAACTCCGCTGCGAGCAAAGCTGTCGATTCTTTTTTCCAAATCTCCGGGAAAATCAGGATATTCCTTTGCAAACCAGAGCAAATATTTCTCCCCCACCTTGCGCAGTTCTTCAGATTTCAAAACTTCTTTCGGAAGCTTGGCAAGATCAGCAGCAGCAAAATCTATACTCATTTCATCCAAAAGCTGGAACACATACAAAATTGCTTTTTCACCTTTATTTGCAAGTAGTGCTGGCACAGCAGCGAACAACTTTTCACGAAGTTCAACGTTGAAATTAAAATCAGCGCTGATTCGAGCGGGGTCCTCACTTCTGAAGGCGGCCAACTCTGACAACCCATCATTTATTTTTCTCTCATCAAAGGACAAGACCGCTTCAACTAAAAGTTTAGAAATGTCTTCACCAACTTTTGGCAATGACTTTTCTATGACCGCAACTGCCTGAACCTGTTCGACTTGAATTGCAGGAACTTCCGCACTCTTCTTTTCAATGATTTTGACCACTTTCTCATCAGGCATCACGGAAATTTCCTTTTTCTGCGGAGCAACAGCAACAGCAGTCGTCACCTTCTCATCCTGGCTTGGAATTTTTGATTCAACATCATCCCTTTTCTCTTCAGACTCCTTCTTGGCGGATTGCAAACCCTGAGCTGTGCTAGCATTGGACACTGCAGTCTCTTTTTTGCCCAGCATACTGTCTTCAATAGGCCAAAAACTTTTCGCTGCAGGTTTTTTAATTTCACGCTTTTTCGCAACTTTAGCAACAGGTACTTGCTCTGCCCAGATATTATTTGGAACGCTAGTTTTGACTGGCGCACTTTTTTCAGGAATGTCCTGTTTGGAAGCTGGTTCTTTTTCAATCTGCGCGGTTGGCTTCTCTTTTGCTATGGAAAAACTTTTCGGACTCAAAAAATTTGGGCTTGGATTAATTTTTGGCAAAGGTTCAGCCTTGGAAACTTTTACGGTTTCCGCTTCAGACTTTTTTTGACCATGACTAAGCTCAGCGATCAGTTCCTCTTTGGTCACCATGTGTTCTCTTATTTTTTTTCAGATTCTCCTCTCTCTTGTCCCTGTCATCATCCTTCTTGCGAGGAGTCATCTGCATTGCATAGAAATCCATATCATTAAAGCCTTAGGAGACTTATTAAATCCTATCTCCATTGAATTATATCATAAAAAATTATTCGTAACCATCCGGCACAAAATATGATAGTCAAATACTGGGTCATACGCAATTTATGGTTCTAATTATTTAGCATCAAGTGTATTTTTTGTTTTCCTATTTCCTTTTTGAGCACGTCCTTGACCGAGATCTATGGTCAAGGACTCAAGAATTACTGTCGTAATTGTTGGCCAAAAAGAAAAC
>CAZAJN010000023.1:0-11594 GCA_964485555.1 uncultured Bdellovibrionales bacterium | reverse complement strand
CCCCCCCCCCGCGAAAACGCCCGCGCGGCGGCGCGGGACGGGGGAGGAAAGTCACAATCGATTGAAATTCTTTCACCTATTGTGCGTGAAAGAAAAGGTGAATATTTGGCACTTTTGGACGACATGTGGAAAAGAGGTTTTTCAGAAGGAATTGTTGATGGTAAACAGATTAAGCTGGAAGATTTCAAGGAAATAAAATTGGAAAAATATAAAAAACATAGTATTGATATTATTGTCGATCGTGTGCAAGTCAGCGATGAAAACATTTCCAGAATTTTTGAAGCAGTGGAAAAGGCGCTGAGGTTGTCTCAGGGACTTGTGAAAGTGAAATGCATGGATCAGTCATCAGCAACCAGTAATCAGTCATCGGGCTTAAAAAAAACCAAAAGCCAAAAGCTAAAGACTGAAAACTCTGAGCTTTGTACTGTTGAGCAGATATATAATCAGAAACTTTCCTGCCCGATTCATGACATTGAATTTCCAGAACTTGAACCGCGACTTTTCTCTTTCAATTCTCCCTATGGCGCATGCGCGGCTTGCGAGGGACTCGGGGTGAAGAAGGAAATTGATCCTGCTCGCATGATTCCGGACAAGAACAAAACGATCGCCGAGGGAGGTTTGATGCCTTGGAGCTACAAGCCCAACAATTATATTGGAAGTGTGCTGAGGGCGGTGACAGAATTTTATCACATCCCGGACAACAAACGCATCAAAGATCTGACTCAGAAGCAGTTGGACATTCTTCTATATGGGCATGAAGACGTCGACATGATCCGCGTGAAATTTTTCGCCCGCGGAGGTGGCGGACATTACAACGTGC
Organism: uncultured Bdellovibrionales bacterium; assembly: GCA_964485555.1. GTDB lineage: Bacteria > Patescibacteriota > Minisyncoccia > Moranbacterales > GWC2-37-73 > GWC2-37-8. The sequence goes on along the minus strand of CAZAJN010000023.1, from coordinate 10,774 downwards.
GTTGGAGTGGAATCGTGACGTGGCTCGAAGAAAGATATCGCTCGACAACATCTGATGGAGTGCGCGATGATATTGAAAAATATATGTCACAAAAACCATGTTCAACCTGCAAAGGTTCACGCTATAAAAGCGAAGTTCTTTTGGTGACGGTTGGCGAGAAAAACATCCATGGAGCATCGGCCTTGAGCATCAAGGAATGCGTGGAATTTTTCAGTAAATTGAAACTTACCAACAGGCAAGATCTGATCGCGGGAAGAATTCTTAAGGAGATTGTTGCGCGTTTAGTTTTTTTGAATAATGTCGGTCTTGATTATCTGACACTGGGGCGCGCAGCTTATTCGCTTTCTGGAGGAGAATCACAGCGCATCCGTCTTGCATCTCAAATAGGATCGCAGTTGGTCGGAGTTTTGTATATTTTGGATGAACCCTCGATTGGTCTGCACGCGCGTGACAATGCCAAGCTGAACGAAACTCTCCGGCATCTGCAGGAAATAGGAAACACCTTGATTGTGATCGAACATGATGAAGAAATGATGAGACATGCTGATTGGTTGGTGGATATTGGTCCAGGAGCCGGAAAACATGGCGGAGAAATAATCGCCGAGGGCACGCCGGAAGAGGTCATAAATAATCCTAAATCTTTGACTGGAAAATATCTCAGAGGCGAACTTCAGATTGATGTGCCAACTTTCAGGAGGAATGTGAACAAGAAAAAAAACATAGTGGTGCGTGGAGCAAGTGAGCATAATTTGAAAAACATCACGGTCGAGTTTCCGCTCAAAGTCCTGACCTGCGTGACTGGCGTTTCTGGATCGGGAAAATCTACTTTGGTTGAAGACACTTTGTACAAGGCCTTGGCAAACAAGCTGCATCGGGCATTGGACGTCCCCGCTCGTCACAATGAAATTGTCGGCATAGAAAACATCAATAAAGTTATCATGATCGATCAATCTCCAATTGGTCGCACGCCTCGTTCAAATCCAGCCACCTATACCGGGTTGTTCACTCACATCCGCGAGCTTTTCGCCAAAACAAAAGACGCCAAATTGAGAGGTTATGGACCGGGCAGATTTTCATTCAATGTGGCTGGCGGACGTTGCGACAATTGCAGCGGTGAAGGATATTTGAAAATAGAAATGCAATTCATGCCTGACGTCTATCTACCATGTGACGTTTGCAGCGGAAAAAGATATAACAGTGAAACCCTGCAAGTCAAATATAAGGACAAGAACATCGCAGATGTTCTTGGGATGACTGTATCGGAAGGCGTGGAATTTTTTGAAGCGTTTCCAAAAATTCATGATCCTTTGGCAGTCTTGGAGGAAGTCGGTTTGGGATATATTGAACTCGGACAAAGCGCCACCACTCTTTCGGGAGGTGAAGCGCAAAGAATCAAATTGGCCAGCGAACTCTCCAGGCGAGCAACAGGGGACACGCTGTATATTTTGGATGAGCCAACGACAGGACTTCATTTTGACGACATAAAAAAACTTTTGAATGTTCTCAATCGCCTGGTGAATGCAGGAAACACCGTGGTGGTGATTGAACACAATATGGACGTGATCAAAACTGCCGATTGGATTATAGACATGGGACCAGAAGGTGGCGAAGGTGGAGGAAATGTCATTGTGACTGGGCCTCCAGAGGAAATCATCAAATATTACAAGGAGAGTCACACGGCCGAGTATTTGAGAAAGGTGTTGAAGCCGAAGAGTCTGAAATAAAAGGGGATCATGCGCGATGTGAGATATGAAAAATTTAAATTGCTGATAAAAAAAACCGATACGCATTGCTGTGCATATCGGTGCGAGCTACCTACTCTTTGAGTAAGCAACTTCTAAATGTAATCGTAACTTTGGACTCGCTGTTGCCTCCTTAAATTTTTCAAAGATGACCCGGTCACTTCTTGGGCAGTGTAGAGACTCTTTGTCAAATGGAGTCTCTTGAATTCCGCTTGCAGGCTCCAGAAAACTTGAGCCGTTTCTTCTTTTCCGCAGTGGTGCGCGCAGTTTTCCATGGCCATCCACATCCCGTTCACTTCTCTTTTGAAAACCCGGTCATTGAAGTAAGGTTTGCCTTCAAGGTTTCGGAAATAAGAAATCCCAGATGACATGTACTCATGTTCAATGGTGCTGGTGGTTGGAAGTGTCATCGCCTTTTCCAAATTTGACAACAAGTTTCGAAATTCAGCTGTCAGTCTTACTCTCATGAAAATCTCCTTTAAATGTTGTGTTGCAATTTTTGTTTGCACTTCTTCTTGGTGCCAGCATACATTTAAAACGGTATATGATTTCCAATAGCACTAGTATGAATAATATTATCAATGCAGCTTCACCGATCAATATCCCAAGCGCATAAGAATACGTCATATCTTCAAGATTGTAATGCTTCAGAAAGAATATGCTTTGCAGAATATCTTCCATGCCGCTCAGGAAATTCTTGCTCGTGGATAGTGGCGCTGTCAATAAACAGGTGCTATAGATGGAGATAAGAAATAAAAATATTTTCCGACAACTTCTTGCGAATTTATCATCTATTATTAGTCTCATCTCGTTCTCCTTTTGCCTTATTCAGGCTAAAATTGTAGTATTCAGAGATCAGTGTGTGATTTTTAAGGTATTATATATTATACTCCTATTTCAATACGATGTCAACTATAGCGAATAAAATCAAAGAGTTACCGAGTGCGCCTGGCGTTTATTTTTTCTATGGCGGGGATAAGGAGCTTTTATATATTGGAAAGGCGACCAATCTCAAGAGTCGTGTGCAGTCGTATTTCCGCAATGTCATTCCGGACTTCCTGCCTGCCGGTAGGCATGGGATCCGGAATCCAGAGATGCTGAAACAAGTTCAGCATGACATAATTAAGATTGCGAATGTTGTGGGGCGCAGTGAATGGATTGGGCGAATGGTTTCGCAAGTTGTTGATATTGCTTTTGAGCAGACCGATTCAGTTTTGGAAGCTTTGATTTTGGAGAGCAATCTGATCAAAAAGCACCAGCCGAAATATAATACTTTGGAAAAAGATGACAAATCTTTTTCATATTTTGTAATAACAAAGGAAGAATTCCCTAGAATTTTGATTGTGCGAAAAACAGATTTGGATAAACCGATACGAAACAACGAAACAAATTCGAATCTACGAACGAAAAAACTAGAAGCTAGCAGCTATAAGCCAGCAGCTGTTTTTGGTCCGTACACCTCCAAACATCAGATGCAAGTTGCCCTGAAAATCATGCGCAGGATTTTCCCATTTCATGCATTGAAGCAACAAAGTGAAAAAGGATGTCTGGATTTTCAGTTGGGCATTTGTCCCGGGCCCTATGCAGGAGCAATTTCAAAAGTTGATTATAAGAAAAATATCCGTGGCATCAAAATGATTTTGGAAGGCAAGAAAAAAAGCTTGCTCAGGGTGCTGGAAAAAGAAATGCAAGCTGGTGCGAAAAAACAGGAATTTGAAAAAGCAGCATCATTGCGTAACAAAATTTATGCGCTGGAGCATATTCGCGACGTGGCATTGATGACCAGGGATTTTGAGGAGACAAATATGGAACAGCGCTCCACCACTCTGTCCTCCGGACATCTCTCCTGTCCAGGAGAGAATAATATGGAAGGAGTCTTTAGGATTGAGGCTTATGACATTTCAAATATTTCCGGCGATCACGCCGTCGGTTCGATGGTGGTTTTTGAGAACCTGCCTACCGGACAGGCAGGTGGAAAACCGAACAAATCTGAGTATAGGAAATTTAAAATTAAAACTATCAAGGGTGCTAATGATGTGGGGATGATGAGAGAAGTTTTGCTCAGGCGTTTCAAAAATGATTGGCCCATGCCAGATTTGGTTTTGCTAGATGGCGGTTTGGGTCATTTGAATATGGCCGAAAAATTGTTATATGAAGAATTAGGCTTGGCTGTTGCGATTGCAGGAGTTGCTAAAGGACCAAGCAGGAAAAATCTCAAATTACAAATGACAAATTCCAAACAAATTACAAATGACAAGTTAAAAAATTCGATTAAAGATGTTCTTGATGATAAAAATCTCCTCAAACATATTATGGATGAGGCGCATCGTTTTGCGATCACTTATCACAGAAAAGTTCGAGGGAAAAATTCTTTATTGTAACCCAGTAAAGCTCTTCAATAAGCATATAACGGGCAATATGAAAGAGTGCTAATTTTCTTACACGAGGAGAAAGAAAATTTTTACTTATGACGTACTATAGTTGTTAGCAAAGATGGGCTTCGAATATGAAAAACGAAACTCATTTTTTATATTTGCACTCTGGAATAAATGGAATATAATACAGACATGCGATTAAGAAGAAAACAATTTATTGCAATATTGGTTTTATTTTCACTCTTCACTTTGACGAGTGGTCTTTGCTATGGGGAAGATGCTTCTGCGAGCATGAAAGATTCCGTTGCCTCAACGCATGTTTCTGTTGATGGTTGCAATGTGTCAAAAACCGAACCTGCACAAATTGAGAATTTTCAGACCGAAAAGAAAGCGCCAATTTCGGATGCCGTTTTGCCTTGCTGTGTAGACCGACACAACAACGTTTCAATTTCTCAGGCTAGCGAGATGAAAGAAAGAATAATCTTTTCGGATGTTTCAATTGTTCCTACTTCAGAAATCATTGTTCCTGACGTTGAGAAAAAAACATATACTTCTTCAGTTTCTCCGCCACCAAAACCGGATATACTTTCGTCCGTAGTTAAAATCGAATAAGAAAATTTTCTTATGGCGCACTTACAGCATCATGTTTCATGATGCATTGAGTGTGTTTTCTGTGTATCTAAATTTAACTATTAGGAAATTATAAGATGAACAATACTAAAAACAAAATGGTAGTTCCAATCAAGGGAATGCATTGTCGCAGTTGTGAAATCCTGTTGGATGACAAGCTTTCAGAAATTCCTGAAGTGGAAAGAACCGTTTCTAATTTCAAAAAGGGGGCAGTCGAAATCCACTACGGATCGCAGAAACCCAACATGCATGAAGTTGAGGAAGCTGTCAGGGCGGCCGGATATTCCATAGGGGAAGACGGAAAAAAACCCATGTTCAGCAGCAGCCCCGAAGACTACAAAGATTTGGGAATCGCCATGATGTTTTTGATCGGTATTTATATTATCGCCAAGAACTTTGGACTTACTGATATTAATGTCGGGTCATCCGATGGCGCGAGCCTGCCTGTCGTTTTCTTGGTAGGTATCACTGCCGGACTTTCAACCTGCATGGCGCTGGTCGGCGGACTCATTTTGGGAATTTCCGCCAGACACAGTGAACTTCATCCGGAAGCTACGCCGATGCAAAAATTCAGACCGCATATCTTTTTCAATCTCGGAAGAGTCGGAGGGTATGCTCTTTTGGGAGGAATTCTTGGATCACTAGGGAGCGTGCTGCAACTTTCCGGGGGGGCGCTTGGGATGCTGACCATCATCGTTGGAATTGCGATGCTTGTCTTGGGGATGAAACTGGTTGGGATTTTTCCTCGCATGGAAAACAAAAGTTTTTCATTGCCAGCTTCAGTGAGCAAGTTTTTCGGAATCAAAAAGCATGAAAAAGAATATTCACATAAAGGTTCCATGATTACGGGTGCCCTGACATTCTTTTTGCCATGCGGTTTCACACAAGCGATGCAACTCTATGCCATAAGCACCGGAAGCTTCACCCAAGGAGCACTTATTATGGGAGTTTTCGCTCTTGGAACGGCGCCTGGACTTTTGGGAATCGGCGGACTGACTTCGGTCATCAAGGGAATATTTGCGAAAAGATTTTTCAAGTTTGCTGGAGTGTTGGTTGTTATTTTGGCATTTTTCAACATTGCCAACGGATATAACCTGACAGGATGGCAATTGCCGGAAATTAAAAAACAGCAAACGGTTGCCGCTAATGTAGCGGATAGAAATGTGACGATGGAAAACGGGGTGCAGGTTGTCAGAATGAAAGAGATTTCATCCGGGTATTCTCCGAACAAATTCACCATCAAGAAAGGTGTGCCAGTGAAATGGGTGATTGATGCTCAGGCGCCTAATTCGTGCGCCAGCAGTCTGGTTGTTTCCAGTTTGAACATCCGCAAGACTTTGAAGGCTGGAGAAAACATCATTGAGTTCACACCGAAAGAAGCTGGAAAAATTCCATTTTCTTGCGCGATGGGAATGTATACAGGTGTGTTCACTGTGGTTGATGGAGGCGGCGCCGTCTCAAACGATTCTGGAAGCGCTGCGTTAGCTCAGGATGAGCCGGCTGCTTCATCGGGAACTTGTGGCTCTGGCGGAGCAGGTGCTTCTAGTGGGGGTTGTGGCGGTTGTGGAGGCAGTGGAAGCCAGGTCACACCAAGCGCTGGAACCGTTGAAAATGCCCCTGTGGCGAATGAAAAAGAAGTGGTGGGCGAACAAGTGATAAAAACCTCATACACGGCCTATGAAGATATTCAACCCAATACTTTCACTGTAAAAGCTGGGAAGCCGGTTAGGATTGTAATAGATGTGAAGGAAGATGGCGCTGGATGTATGAGTACAATTATGATCCCAAGACTTTTTGCCAAACCGCAACTTTTGGAAGCAGGAAGGACTCTTGAAATGGCGTTCACTCCGACTGAAAAGGGGTCATACCCGATCACATGTTCAATGGGAATGGCGAGAGGAACATTAATTGTGGAATAATGAGTGTATGTTGGTTTATGGAGAATCGCGGTAATACATTTTTATTTTTGTCACGGAGAAATGATTGCAACTTTTTGACATAACACCAAGGTGACTTATTTCTAGTGAAAAAATAAAAAGTATTACCGCTCTTGTATAAATTAATTTTTTAGATAAATTATGAAAAAAATAAGTTTCAAGATAAATGGTTTTCATTGCGAATCTTGCGTCAAATTGGCTACCATGAAAATTAAAAAAATCGAAGGTGTACAAAGTGTGGATATTAAGGATAATGGAGACGCTGTAGTTGAGACTGATCGCGAGATTGTAATTGAAGAATTTTCAAAAGCGGTTGCTGCAGCCGGGCATACCATATCAAAATCTTAATCGACTTAATAAATTGTTAAAAATTATATATTAATTCAATTCAATATGAGACACAGAATAAAATTACAAATCACTGGCATGCATTGCGCTTCTTGTGAAATGATTGCCAAGGAAGAACTGGCAGAGTTGTCTGGCGTGAGTGAAATCAAGATCGATTCAAAGACCGGTGAAGGCGAACTTGTTCTTGACAGCGAAAAAAACAATAATCAGGACATTCTGGACGCGATTGTTCGCGCCGGGTATAAAGCGGAAATAGTGAATGAGGAAATGCCTGAGGATGAAGTTACGCCAGCTGAAAAAGCTGAAATATCAATCGTTCAGAATAAGGTTGCAACTGGAAAACCGATCAAGATGAAATTGGAAGCAAGGATCGAAGCCGAAGGAAGGGGGATGGAATCAGCAGACGGCAAGCCATATTTCGAAGGAAAAATAAAAAACGACAGGAGCGCTGAGTTTGATGTTCCATCTGGAGACAATGAAGCAAAAAGTTTTATCGATCAATTGGTGAATGCTTCAAGCATGGCTCATCTTTTTGATGCGGTTATTGGCAGTGACAAAAAAACGATTGCTAATAAAACTGAAACCAAACAAATTGAGAATCCTGCTAATGCAGTTTCGACAAATGTTGCAACTTCCAAGGACGCAGATCCTAACAAACGCATAAGCCTCTCGCTCTTCGGAATGCATTGCAGTTCTTGCGCCAACATCATTGAGCGGCAGCTTAAGAAAACTCCCGGAGTCAAACAGGCAACGGTGAATTTTTCCGCCGAAAAAGCCTCTATTCTTTTCGATGAGAATGTTTCCACTGCGAAGAATTTGATAGATGCAATCGCGAAAGTCGGATATCACGGGGAACAAGTCGATGCGAAAGACACTGAATATGAAACAAGAAAGCGCGAAAAGGAAAGCTCGACTCTTTGGAATAAATTTATCTTCAGCTTTATTTTGAGTTTGCCGATGCTTTACTTTATGGCATTTGATTTCGTGGACTGGCTTGCCGGTGAAAAGGCGTTAGCTCCGTACATTGGAGTGTTCTCACTTCTTTTGACGATTCCGGTGCAGTTCGTCATCGGAGCAGGATTCTATAAGGGAATGTGGTCATCGCTCAAGATGAAAACTTTCAACATGGACAGTTTGATTGCGATTGGAACTTCAACTGCATTTTTCTACAGTTTATTCAACTATGTGAATTATGTGATCGCCAACAATTCCTTGATTGGAGTCGGTGGCATGAAGATTCCTGAATTATATTTTGAAACTGCGGCCTATCTGATCACTTTTGTGATTCTTGGAAAATGGTTGGAAATCAGAACCAAAGGAAAAACTTCGGATGCAATCAAAAAATTGATGGGACTGCAAGCCAAGACTGCTCGCGTGATTCGCTCTGGTCAAACTCTCGACATTGCAATTGATGATGTGATCCATGGAGATGTCATTGTTGTGCGTCCGGGAGAAAAAGTTCCCGTTGATGGAAAAATCTTGAAAGGTTCATCAGCTGTGGATGAATCAATGATTACAGGTGAAAGTTTGCCAATCGAAAAGAAAGTTGGCGACAGCGTGATCGGAGGAACGGTGAACAAAACCGGAAGTTTCGAATTTGAAGCAACCAAAATTGGAAGTGAAACTGCTTTGGCTCAGATCATCCGATTGATTGAAGATGCCCAGGGATCAAAGGCGCCGATTCAAAATGTGGCTGACAAAATTTCAGCTTGGTTTGTACCAGCAGTTATAGTTTTAGCTATTTTGACATTCGGAGTTTGGTATTTCGCTCTTGGTGCGACATTGGCATTTTCACTCATGGCCTTCACATCTGTTATTGTGATCGCATGTCCTTGTGCTCTTGGTTTGGCCACCCCGACATCACTTATGGTGGGAACCGGAAAGGGCGCTGAATATGGAGTGCTCGTGAAAGGCGGAGAAGCATTGGAAGCTGCCAGCAACATTTCGGCTGTAATTTTTGACAAGACCGGAACGCTGACTCATGGAAAACCTGAAGTTACTGACATCCTGGCGCTGGGTTCTCAGGATGAGGATGAAATATTAGCGATAGCTGCAAGTCTCGAAAAACTTTCAGAGCATCCTTTGGCGGAGGCGATCTGCAACCACGCGGAAGAAGAGAATATCGACCTGGAAGAAGTTTCCAATTTCAATTCCATCACTGGTCGCGGTGTGCAAGGTGATATCGGCGGAACAACATTTTTCATCGGAACCCGCAAGCTGATGATTGAAACACTCGGTTTGGATGTCAAGAAAATTGAGCGCAAGATGGCGCGTCTGGAGGAGCAAGGAAAGACAGCAATGATCCTTTCCACTAAAGAAGGCGTAGTGGGAATCATTGCAGTGGCTGATACTGTCAAAGAAACATCCAGGGAAGCTGTGGAAAAATTGAAGAAGATGGGAATCGAAGTCTGGATGATCACCGGAGACAATGCTCGCACAGCCAAAGCTATCGGACAGCAAGTGGGAATCACAAACATCTTGGCCGAAGTTTTGCCGGAAGACAAAGCCAATGAAGTGAAAAAAATTCAACAACAAAAAATAAGAAAATCCTACAAACTATTTGGAATTTGGAATTTGGAATTTGGAATTTCCACCAGGAAGGTGGCCATGGTTGGAGACGGTGTTAATGATGCGCCGGCGCTGGCTCAAGCCAATGTGGGAATCGCGATGGGAAGCGGAACTGACGTTGCCATGGAAGCAGGAGACATCGTGATCATGAAAAGCGATCTTAATGATGTGGTGACTTCTTTTGAATTGTCGAAAGAAACCATGAGCAAGATTCGCCAAAACATGTTCTTTGCCTTGTTCTATAATGTGATCGGAATTCCGATTGCGGCCCGCGTGTTTTTCGCTTTCGGACTCGTGCTTAAACCTGAACTTGCAGGACTTGCGATGGCCTTGAGCTCAATCTCAGTTGTAGGAAATTCACTGCTTCTCAAATTGTTCAAGCCCGGCAAAAGAAATTACATTTCAATTGTTGCGCCGCTTGTCATGATGGCGGTGTTCACATTCGGATTTTTTGAATTCGCCAAATTCAGCTCCGGGATGGAGGCCGGCACTGAGAATGAAAACAAAAATGTGGAGAGTATTTTTTGAAAACAAAAAATAGTTAGTTTCGTATTATATGTAGAATTGATAATTATTTAAATTAAAAATATGATGGGATACGGATTTGGTTTCGGTGGAATTTTCATGATTCTTTTCTGGGGACTTGTTATTTGGGCTATTGTTTCCTTGGTGCAAGGGAATTTGGGCAGGGGTTGCCACACAGGAAATTGTCACAAGAAAAATAGAGGCGGAGCTTTGGAAACACTCAGGCAACGTTACGCTAAAGGGGAAATTTCCAAGCAAGAGTTTGAGCAGATGAAAAAGGATTTGCAATAAAACATCACAAAAACAAATGGTCGCAAAAAAACGGAGCTCAGCTCCGTTTTTTTGTTTCCCCATTTACTTTTTGAGCACGCCCTTGACCAAGATCTATGGTCAAGGGCTCAAGAATTACTGTCGTAATTGTTGGCCAAAAAGTAAATGGGAAAACAAAAAATGCACTTGATGCTAAATAATTGGAAACATATATTGCGTTGACCCAGAAAGACCAACTCTGAAGAAAGATATTATCGGCATCAAATCGTAGCATTGCCATCCCCGCTATAGATCATAATTAAAGGTTACCGAAATATATTGGCAAATTTTCAGAATTTTTCATTTGAGTCACCGAAACTTCTTTGTATATCGTAAAGCT